>DATABT010000688.1:0-14022 GCA_036259455.1 Longimicrobium sp.
GCAACGAAATCCGCGATGAACCTTTATTTTCCGTTCTTCGTCGATTTTGTTGCAGGTAAACAGACCCGACGCCGTGAACTGTCATTTCGAAGGAGGCGCCTGCACCGAACTCAGCCCGTGCAGGATTTCCATGGCGCCGCACAGAAGCGGGTCGAGGACCGAGCCGTGGGCCGGATCACCAGCACGGGTGAGTAGATTTATAAGTCGGCGCCATGGAAATCCCGCACGGGCTGAGTTAGGTGCAGGCGCCTCCTTCGAAATGACAGTTCGGCGTCGGGTCTGTTTACCTGCAACAAAATCGACGGCGAACCTTCTTTTTCAGCTCTTCAGCGCGCGCCGGACGGAATCGACCACGCGGTCCACGAGCTGCTCGGCGGGCTCGTGGATGGTGGCGCCGGCCGCCTTGACGTGCCCGCCGCCGCCGAACTCGCGCGCCACGCGGTTCACGTCCGCCGCGCCGTTGGAGCGGAAGGACACCTTGGTCTCCCCCGGCCTGGTCTCGCGGAAGAGGAGCGCGACCTCCGTGCCCTCGACCGAGCGCACGTGCTCGATCAGCCCGTCGAAGTCCTCGCCCGTGGCGCCGAGGCGGGCCGTGACGCGGTGCGGCACCACCATCCACGACACGCGGCCGTCCGGGTCGCTCTCCAGGCTTTCCAGCGCCTCGCGCAGCAGCTCCAGCCGCCGCCGCGGCGCCGTGGCAAAGAGCCGGCGGTACACCACCTCGGGATCGATCCCCAGTCGCATCAGCTCCGCCGCCACGGCAAGCACGCGCGGCGTGGTGTTGCCGTAGCGGAAGGAGCCGGTGTCGCTCACCAGCGCCACGTACGCGCCCAGCGCGGACGCGTGCGGCACGGGGTCGCCGGCGAGGGTGATGAGGTCGTACACCATCTCGCCCGTGGCGGCGGCGCTGGGGTCCTGCACGGCCACGTCGCCCACCACCTCGCGCCCGGGGGGATGGTGGTCCACCACCAGCGTGCGCTCCGCCGCCAGGAAGGGTGCCAGCGAAGCCAGCCGCTCCGGCTCGCTGGTGTCCAGCACCAGGTGAAGGTCGGCGTCTTCCAGCGCCATCTCGCCCTCGGGCGTTCCCCAGTCGGCCACCACGTTCTGCCGGTGCAGGACAAAGCGAAGGGAGTCGGGGAACGGGGTGGGGTTCACAATGGTGGTGCGCACTCCGCGCCCCTCCAGCCACGCGGCCACCGCCGCCTGGGACCCGGCGCCGTCGCCGTCGGCGTGCACGTGCGTGTGCAGCGTCACGTGGCGCGCCCCCAGCAGCGGCTGCAGCAGCCGCCGCAGGGGAAAGGCGCGGGACTCGGGGATGGCCAGCAGGTCGCTCATCGGCTCCGGGACGGGGCGGGGGTGCACGGTGGGTCAAAATCCTACGGGCGGGGACCGTGCCGCGCAACGTGCGTGCGCAAAAGGCGCCGGCCGCGCGCGCTGGGCGGCGGAACGGCCGCTGGAAGAGAAGAATGGCCTCACACGGGGTCACCGAGTCAACAGAGGTTTTTCTACCGCACCGCAGATCCCGGCGAGATCGTTCGGAACTGGCACGAGAAACCTCTGTTGACTCTGTGCCTGTGTGAGAGGGTGCTGAAAACTTCTTCCCGGCACCATGCCATTCTGAGGGAGCCGCCGCGCAAGACCTCGTCGATGCACGATATCCGGCGGCGACCGAAAGACCTTGCCGGCAAGCGACAGGCTCGCTTCGGCGCGAAGGACTGGGACTCTGCCTGGCGGACAAGGTCCTCCGGTCGCGCCGAAAGCGTTGTGCAGCATCGAGTTCCGTGAGGGCGCTCCCTAGACAGAAAGGGATTCGGGCGGGGGCCGTCGAGCGGGCGTGGCACCTGCCCGGGCGAGTAGATTTATCAGTCGGCGCCACAGGTCCGTGCACCGGCAGCGATCACGCGGGCGCCTCCTTCGAAATGACAGCTGCGGCGCGAGCGACTTTCATCCCACAGGGTGCGCGTGGCGCCGAATGACTCAGGATGACGTCACCTGCGTGTCGGTGGATGGATCATTGAACACGCTCCGAGCCTGAGAGAATGCCGGAAAAGTTCGAATCAGCCGAGATCCAGGCCGATTTGCGCATCGACGGCGGGCGATGCGGGAGCGGCGGCGGATTCCTGCGCGCGGATCCAGCGTTCGATAGTGGCGACGACGTAGGCGCGCTCCCGTGGCGTGAGGTCGCGGCCCTTCGGGATGCGGTGCCACTTCGCGAGACACGCGCGGCAGCACGTGGCCGTCGCGTGCTGGGCCAGGAAGACGGGGTGGCCGCGCATGGGCGTCTGCTTGCCGTCGTTCAACGGCTCGGCGGGGGCCAGGCGCGCGGCGATCATCTCGTCCGCGTGGCGCAGCACCGTCTCCATCCCGCGGCCGCGCACGTACGCCAGCTCCGGCCCCCGCAGGCGAAAGCGGCGGCGGAAGGAGGACTGGCCGAGGGCCTGGAACAGGTCGTCGGGATCGCGCATTGGTGCCTCGAAATCGGACGGATCGCGGCAAATGACGGCACCGGGCGCGGATGCGCAACTGTTTGCATTCCATGCGGTCCGCACCTACCCCTCATCCACCGCGGGGCAGTGGCGGCTGCCTGCGACCTTCTTCAGCATCGGTCCCCCAGCGGAGGATGACCTCACGCGGATACGCGGAGGGACGGAGGGGATGTTTCCGCCGTCCTCCGCGTCTACGCGTGAGCCCGTGCTTTGCGGACAGATGTAGCGGATGACGCGTCCACCCCTCGCGTCACGCGGCCTCGCAGCGTATCGTCCATCAGCCACACGACCGTAAACTGATCCGGAGAACGCGATGGTGGAGGCCACGGGGCCCGGCGGGGGAAAGGACGGCGGCAAGAAGGGTGTTTCGAAGACCGCGCTGGCGCTGGGCGCCGCGGGGTTGTTCCTCTTCATCGTCGGCGTAAAGCGCAAGTACCGCCTGGACGCCGAACGCGACATCGCCGCGGAACGCCAGCGATCCGCCCGCGAAAGTCGCGACGAGGCGGACGGATGACGGCGAGCGGGGCGTCCACCACGGCCGCCCCGCACTGCATTGCCTCATCCACCGCCGGCCGCCACGAGCGCATGCGGTCCTCGGCTCAGGCTCACCGTCGTTTCCATCTGCGACACGCGCGTGCGCAGCGCATCCAGCAGCTGTCTGGTCTCCGGTGCTTCGGACCAGGCACGGTACGCGGCCACGCTGGGAAAGCCGAAGGTCACCACCAGGGCAGGCCCGGTCTGGACCTGCGCCCGCGTTTCCAGCTGCACCAGAAACGGATCGCGCTCGATCTGCTCGAGCAGGGCAAAGGGGAGTGGGGGCTCCGCCGGACGTTGTGGATGCACCGTTCCCGAGATGCGGACCAGCGTAAGCACCTCACCACGGGGACCCGGCGCCTGCGCCTGCACCGGGTGGGCCCCACCCACCGCACATGCCAGCAGCAGGAGGGCACCGCGTACGGTCTGCCGCACGCGTGGGCGCAGTGTCGGTTCCTGACGCATCATCATGGCTCGTTCTCGGCGTTGCAGGTGAAGCGAACAGATCGCGGCAAAAGGAGCGTTGCGCGCAGGGCAGGTTAGCCGCGTCCGCGAACGGGGTCAACATTTTCGGCCCATCGCGGATTTCGTTGCAACGGACCGCGGTCCGCGCGCCGCGCGTTGTGTTCCCAGGGAGGCGCCTGATGGACGTGCGCCGGTGCAGGACCTTCAGCGCCGACCGGGGAATCTGCTCACCCAGGCTCGTGGCTCGCGTCCGGTCGCGGACTCCCCGGTCCGTGCGCCGCACCTGGGCGCGTACACGGCGGAATACCTACGGGACCGGGATCCAGCACGCAGGCCGGCCACCCGTACCGGAGAGTAGATTTCTCAGCCGGCGCCACAGAAATCCCGCACTGGCAGTGATCACGCGGGCGCCTCCTTCGAAATGACAGCGGCGCGGTCGCGTGCAACTGAATCGACGATACCACATTTTCTCGTTGCTGCGCGGACGGTGCGCGCGCCATCGCCCGGCCTTTACGGAATTCACCGTACGCGAAAGGACGCGGAGGGCTCGCCCCCCCGCGTCCTCCCGCTTCTCCTCCCCGCCCTCCGCGTGAACCCTTCTCGCGCGGCGGACGGACGGGTCAGGGCCGGGTACCGATGCGGTCCCATCGCACCCCGCTGCCGTTGCCTTCGCCGCGCGGACCGTAGGACCAGTGCACCAGCAGCACCTTTCCGCGGATCTCGTCGCGCGGCACGAAGCCGGTGTGGCGCGAGTCCACGGAGCCGTTGCGCTGGTCGCCCAGCATCAGGTACGCGCCTGCCGGCACCACCAGCGGTCCCCAGTTGTCGCGCGTGGGGGCGTACTCGCGGGCGCGGGCCGCCTGCGTGAGCGCCTCGCGCTGCCACTGGAAGGTGTACGGCCCTTCAGCCGGCAGGGGCACGTCCTCGGCGTCGGTGCGCTCCGCGTACGGCTCGTCCAGCGGCCGGCCGTTGCGGTACACCCGCCCGGCCGTCATCTGCACCGTGTCGCCCGGCGCGCCGATGATGCGCTTGATCTGGTCGCGCGGCGGATCGTACCCGGCGGGGCGGTAGACCACCACGTCGCCCGCCCGCGGCTCGCGCAGCGCGGGAAGCGTGCGCGCGGTGAAGGGAAGCGGCGCCCCGAACAGCGTGTGGTTCACCACCACGAAGTCGCCGCCCTGCAGCGTGGGCTGCATGCTGCCGCTCTGGATGCCGTACACCTGCACCACCAGGCCGCGCAGGACGGCGAAGAGCAGGATGGCGCCCGCCAGCGAGCCCGCCCACTCGCGCACGCGCCCCCGCAGCCGCCAGCGCCGCCGCGGCGCGGCCGGCGCCTGGTTCGTGACGCCGGCGGACGGAGCGTCCGCGCCGGCGGTGTGGACCGTCTCCGGCGCATCGATCAGCGCCTGACCCTCGTTCAAGGACATCGGTACCTCTAGCTGCGCGTTGGCGTCAGGGTGGCCGGCACGCCCCGCGTAAGGCTCACGGTGAGCTCCAGCCCGCTCACGCGCTGCCGCAGCTCGTCCAGCAGCGCCCGCGTCTGCGGGGCCTCCGACCAGGCGCGGTACGCCTCTACGCTGGGAAAGGAAAAGGTGAGCAGAAGGGCCGGACCCGTCTGCGCCCGGGGCTCCGTATGCATCTGCGCCAGAAACGGGTCGCGCTCCAGCCGCTCCAGCACCGCGAAGGGAAGCGGCGGCTCGCCGCCGCGCACCGGGGCAACCACCCCCGTAATGGTGACCCGTGTGACCGGGGCACCGTGCGGGGGGCGCGCATCCATCGACGATTGCGCCTGAAGCGGCAGGCCGAACAGCAGCCCGCCCGCGAGCACGAGAAGCATGCGTTTCATGGGAATTTCGCCTCCGGGTTCAAGACAGACCGGCCCTCCTGCGGACGTTCGTCACCCGCCGGACGTCAGGTCTCGTTGATGGGGCACGCGCCGCCGCCGGCGTCGTACGAGTTCTCCACCGCCAGGCAGGTCGCGGAGCACACCACGCACTTGGTGCCCGGCTGGCTGCAGCAGGTGGTGCACTCGGCGCCCGCCGCCACGGGGCGGTCGCCCAGCGGCACCTGCAGCGGCGTGAACGCGGCCAGCGTGGTCAGGGCGAACAGGCCCGCACGAATTCGGCTTTCCAGAATCATGGTTGTCACCTTTCAGGGGTGAAGCGGATGGGAGACGGGTGGGGATAGAGGCGGGCGCCGCCGCCTCCGGTGTCAGGTCTCGTTGGTGCAGCCGCCGGGGCCGATCTTGCCCTCGTAGTAGTTGGACTCGGCGAGGCACGCCGAGGTCCCGCACACCACGCACGTCGCCCCCTCCTGCGGGCAGCAGGTGGCACAGCTGGCCGTGCTGGCCACGCCCCCGCCGCCCTGGATGGAGATGGGGGTGAACGCCGCCGTCACCGCGCCACTGAACAGCACCGCCCGGATCGCTTGCTTCAACATCATGGACTCCCCGCTGGTTGAGGTCACGACCGGTCCGCCCCGGCATTGGGTGCGGACGCAAGGCGCTCCATCTGAGCGCCAATCTGGTACTGGACCACGCGCGGCTCCGGCGTCCACTGTACGGCGTACAGCCGCTCACCGTCGGGCGTCACGGCAATGCCCCTGGCGCGCTCGTCCAGCTTGAAGGTGGCCACGCGGTCGCCGTTCCAGGCGTAGACGTGCACCTCGGTGCCGAAGTACGAGTATCCCTTCCCCTCGGCCCGCAGCTGGCCGGAGTACATGGCGTAGATGTACCGGTCGGTGGAGGCCAGGCCGGTGTAGCCGAACCGCAGGTCGTCCCCCGTGGCCATGGTGCTCCCCGCCGGCTTGCGGTGCACCTCGTAGACGGGGTCGAACCCGAATGCGCCGCGGACCTCGCGCACCAGCGTCCCGTCCGGGCGGTAGATCTCCAGCCGGTCGGCGCTCTCGGTTCCCATGGCGATGCGCTGCCGGTCCGGCGAAACGGTCAGCGGGCCGGTAAAGGCGTGCTGCAGCACGGTGATGGGCACGTCCTTGCCGGGGGGGCTGGGCGGGCGCTTGCCGATGTAGCGCACGATGCGGCCGCGGCGGTCGGTGACGGCGATGCGCCCGTCCGGGAAGATCCCCGTCGCCACGATCGTGGAGTCGTTCAGCCAGTCGGCGTGCATCAGCAGCGTGGGCCCGCCCGGCTCCAGGTTCAGCACGTCGCCCACGCGGGGAGCCGCCCGGCCCCCCTCCGGAAAGGCGAAGTACGAGAAGCGGCCCAGCGAGGCGTCGTACACCCAGAACGAGCCGTCCCCGTCCGGGTCCGGGAGCACCTTGCCCGCGTGGCGGAACTCGCCCGGGCCCGCCCCCTGCCTGCCGAACGACTGCAGCAGGGCCCCGTCGCGCGCGGAGAGCACGTGCACGTACGGGGCGCTGCCGTCGGTCACCACCAGGTGGCCGCCGGCCACCGAGATGCTGGCGGGGCGCCCCAGGAACTCACCCCGGGCCACCACCTGGCCCGAAAGGGGAACCGAGTCCGGCGCGGTGTCGCCGCCGCGCGCGCACGCGCACACGACGGGGGCAAGGACGAGGAGGGAAATGGCGCGCATTTGCGGGAAAGGAACGGGGAACGACATGGGAGCACTCCAGAGGAGCGGAGCACTTCCTTGCGGACGTCAGGTGTTTCTTTCGGCATTCAAATGTTTAATGGCGTGGAAGGATGCTGTCAAGCATCTCCTTCACACGCTCGGCCGGGCCGGCCGCGGATGCGGGCGGCGGGTCCCCGAGCGCACTCGCCACGCGTGGCGGCGGGGTGTATCTTCACTCCTCGTGAGGGCCCATCCGCAGACCGAACCCCGTGAACACGACGATGCCCGCGACCGACTTTCTGCAGCGCAACCGCGACAAGCACCTCGACGAGCTCAAGGAGTGGCTCCGCATCCCCAGCGTCAGCGCCAAGAGCGAGCACAAGGGCGACACCGCCCGCGCCGCCGAATGGCTGGCGGAGCGCATGCGCGAGGCGGGGCTCACGGTGGAGATCATCGCCACGGCGGGGCACCCCGTCGTTCTCGGCGAGTGGCGCGGCGCCCCGGCCGGCGCGCCCACCCTCCTCGTCTACGGCCACTACGACGTGCAGCCGGCGGAGCCGCTGGAGGAGTGGAAGAGCGCCCCGTTCGAGCCGGAGGTGCGCGACGGCAACCTGTTCGCCCGCGGCTCGGTGGACGACAAGGGGCAGGTGTACCTGCACGTGAAGGCCGTGCAGGCTTTGCTGGCGGAAAACGGCACGCTGCCGGCCAACGTGGTCTTCGTCATCGAGGGCGAGGAGGAGGTCGGCTCCCCCAACCTGGCAAGGTTCCTCGAGGACAACGCGGGGCGGCTGGCGTGCGACGCCGTCGTCATCTCCGACACCACCATGTTCGCCCCCGGGCTCCCCTCCATCACCACGGGGCTGCGCGGGATGGCGTACATGGAGATCCGCGTGCAGGGCCCGTCCGTGGACCTGCACTCGGGCGCGTACGGCGGCGCGGTCGTCAATCCCGCCAACGCGCTGGCGAAGATCATCGCGCGGCTGCACGACGAGAAGGGGCGCGTGGCCATCCCCGGCTTCTACGACAGGGTCCGCGAGCTCACGGCGGAGCAGCGCGACGGCATCAGCAGGCTGCCGTTCGAGGAGGAGAACCTGCGCAGGGAGGTCGGCGCGCCGGAGCTGGGCGGCGAGGAGGGATACGGCCCGCTGGAGCGCATCTGGGCGCGGCCCACCCTGGACGTGAACGGCCTCCTGTCCGGCTACACGGGCGAGGGGGCGAAGACCGTCCTGCCGTCCAGGGCGATGGCCAAGGTGTCCATGCGGCTGGTGCCGGACCAGGACTACCGGGAGGTGGAGCGGATGTTCATCGACCACGTCCGCTCGCTGGCGCCGAAGGGGGTCACCGTAGAGGTGCTGGCGCTGCACGGCGGCCAGCCCTGGTACGCGGAGGGGAGCGGTCCCGTGTTCGACGCGGCGGCGCGCGCGCTGGAGCAGGCGTGGGGGCGCAAGCCCGTCTTCATCCGCGAGGGCGGGTCCATCCCCATCGTCCAGGCCTTCCAGGAGACGCTGAACGCGCCGGCGCTGCTGATCGGCTTCGGCCTGCCGGGGGAGAACGCGCACGCGCCCAACGAGTGGATGTCGGTGGAGAACTTTCACAGGGGCGCCGAAGCCATCGCCATGATGTACGAGGGGCTGCGGTGAGCGATGCGGGCGTGACGACGGGCGGGACCGCGGTCGAGGAGCAGGCGCGGGCGTTCGTGGAGGAGATGACGGCGCGCATTGCGCCGCTGGAGCACCAGGCCAACCTGGCCGCCTGGGACGCGGCCGTGGGCGGCGGGGACGAGGCGACGGCGCGGGCCACCCGGGCCCGCGCGGAGCTGCGCGGGCTGTTCACCGACGCCGAGGGCGCGCGGCGCGTGCGGGCGTGGATGAACTCGGGGCACGTCGGCGATCCCCTGCTCCGCCGCCAGCTGCACCTGCTTGACGAGGAGTTCACGCGCAACCGCCTGCCGCGCGAGACCATCGACGACCTGGTCAACCGCCACGCGGAGCTGGAGCGCCTGTTCTACGGCTTTCGCGCGGAGCTGGACGGCAGGCGGGTGAGCAACAACGAGATCCTGGAGGTGCTCACCAGGGAGCGCGACTCCGCCGTCCGCCGCGCCGCGTGGCAGGCCAGCAAGCAGATCGGCGCCCAGGTGGCGGAGCCGCTGCGCGAGCTGGTGCGGCGGCGCAACGCGGCGGCGCGCTCCATCGGCTTTCGCGACGCGTACGCGATGGACCTGTACCTCCAGGAGATCGACGAGGCGGAGCTGTTCGCCACCATGGACGCCCTGCGCGACGGCAGCGACGCGCCGTACGCCGAGTTCCGCCGCGGGCTGGACGCGGAGATGGCGGCGCGCTTCGGCGTATCGGTGGACGACCTGCGCCCGTGGCACTGGGAGGATCCCTTCGCCCAGCAGGCGCCGGCGATGGGCGAGGTGGACATCGACCGCTACTTCGACGGGCGGGACCCCGTCCCCCTGGCGACGGGCTTCTTTGGCGGGATCGGGCTGCCGGTGGAGGGGATCCTGGCCCGCAGCGACCTGTACGAGCGCGAGGGCAAGGACCAGCACGCCTTCTGCCAGGACGTGGACCGCCGCGGCGACGTGCGCATCCTCTGCAACCTGCGCCCGAACGAAAAGTGGACGGCCACGCTCCTCCACGAGCTGGGCCACGCCGTCTACGACGAGGGCCTGCCGCCCGAGCTGCCGTTCCTTCTGCGCCAGCCCGCGCACATCCTGACGACGGAGAGCGTGGCGATGTACTTCGGCCGGCTCACGCGCGAGCCGGCGTGGCTGCGCGAGGTGGCGGGCGCGGCGGTTTCGGAGGACGAGGCGCGCGAGATCCGCGGGCAGTCGCGGGCGGCCATGCTGATCGCCGCGCGGTGGATGCTGGTGATGGTGTACTTCGAGCGCGAGCTGTACCGCGACCCCGACCGCCCGGACCTGAACCGCGTCTGGTGGACGCTGGTGGAGCGGCTGCAGCTCGTCCGCCACCCGGAGGCGCGGCCGGAGGGGACGGAGTGGGCCAGCAAGCTGCACCTGTCGCTGAGCCCGGTCTACTACCACAACTACCTGCTGGGCGAGCTGATGGCCTCACAGGTGTCCGCCGCCGTGCGCCGCGAGACGGGGCTCCCGGCGGAGCGCAGCGTGGCCGGCGACCCGCGCGTGGGCGCCTTCTTCAGCGAGCGCATCTTTCGCCCCGGCGCGTCCGTGCCCTGGAACGAGCACCTGCGCCGCGCCACGGGCGAGCCGCTCGACCCCCGCTTTTTCGTGCGGGAGTACGTGGAAGCCTGATCCACCTGCTCATCCCGAGCCCCCGGGAACTTCGATCACGCAAAGTCTTTCCGGAGGCGGGCTATTCGAACGCCAGGCCCCGGGTGGGCGTGCTGCGGTCCAGATGACCTGAGTTCCCGCCAGCAATGCGGCACGTTACGGCGCACACGGATCTCGGAAAGAAAACTCTTGTTTAATACCCTTTCACGCTATATACTGATGTTTAGTGACTCACCTGCGTTGCCGGACGGATGGAAGGTCGTGCTGCTGAAGGGCAGGCGCGCTTCAACCGCACGATCGCGATGGACCCGTAGTCGAGATGCAGACGTTCAGGCTGGCTTCCCCGAAGATCCACGATGCTGCGCCGCCGCCGCCGTGCCCCCGCCCCGCGGGGTGTCCGGCGTGTGACCGCGCGGGCGCGGAGCCCTTCTGCTGATCCTGACGGCGACGGCCGCGGCCCTGTTTCATGGGTCCGCGGCCGTTGTGCATGCGCCGCATTCGCGACCTGGATCACGTCAGCGGGCGGTGCAATCCCGTCTGTTTCGAATCCAAACACACGCCCGAGTCACCGGCCAGGACACGCGCCCGCGCTGGATACGAACCCCCATCACCGGGGTGCTCGTGCCACCGAGGCACCGGCTCGCGCCGGACTGTACCGCTTTCGCAACCCACACGGAGATCGAGAATTGGATCGTCTGACGCTGGACCCGGACTCCCTGGCCGTCGAGTGGTTCGTGACGACGGCGGACCCGGACGCCCCGCCGCCGCCGGCGGGGTGGGCGGCTTCGCACGACACCAACTGCGACACCGGGCTCTGCTGCCGCTGATCCCGGACGGGGCGCGGCGCTACCCCGACCTCTTTCGCAGGATCCTCCCATCAAGAACCTCACCCTGGACCTCGAGACGCTCGCGGTCCCGATTACTTCACACGTCCGATTGGCATCCCCAGCCTTACGGAGTCGCCGGGGCGGATCGACGGCAGCAGGTCCACGCGGTGGGGCTCCAGAACCAGGACGACGGTGGAGCCCAGGTGAAAGGTCATGATCTCGTCACCCCGGGCCACGCGGATGGGTGGATCATAGGCGCGGGCGGCGGACTGCAGGCCGCGCCGGTTGGTGACCCACGCGCTGGCGCCCGGCGGCGCGTTCCACGCGGGGTCGAAGGCGGCGCTGATGCGGCCCACGTTGTACGCGCCCACGGCCACAACGGCGACCCGGCCGCGCGGAGAATCCAGGTGGCAGATGAGCCGCTCGTTGCGCGCGAACAGGTCGGGCAGGTGCGACACCGCCGCCGCGTTCACCGGCAGCAGCGCGCCGGGCACGTGCCGCGCCGCGCGGATCTCGCCGCCGACGGGCGCGTGGATGCGGTGATAGTCCTTCGGCGACAGATAGAGCGTGATGAACGCGCCGCCCTCGTAGCGCGCGGCGGCGGCGTCATCCTCCAGCAGCTGCCCCACGTCGTACAGCCGCCCCTTGGCCTGGATCAGCCGGCCCTCGCGGACGATCCCCAGCTGCCCGATGGCCCCATCCACCGGCGACGCGACCACGGACGGATCGCCCGGCCAGGTGCGCGCGCCCGCCGCCAGCTTGCGCGTAAAGAAACGGTTGAGCGTGGGATACGCCTCCAGCGGCAGCTCCGCCTCCGCCACGTTGGCGCCCACCGCGCGCGCGAACGCGCCGAGCACCGCCGGGCGCAGGCGTGGCGGGATGGGCGCGTCCGCCAGCCGGCCGAAGCCGCGGCTGAGCGCGCCCTGCGGCAGACGCTTCAGCAGGCTGAGCGCCGCGCGCCAGCGCAGCGCGGGAAGATCGGGCGTTTCGTCGAAACCGTGCATGCTCGCGGGCAAAATGTGCTTACGACACCATCAGCGGTGAGATCGTCCAGAAAACCGCCCGGGGATTCTACCGCACCCGCCGTGACCCCGGCAAACGCAGCTCCGCCTTTTACCCGGCCGGCGCACGGCCGGGCACCCCGCACCCGCCCGGACGCGGCGCGGTGCATCACAACACCTCACGCAGAACCGCAGGAGACACGATGGACCGCATGATCCTGGACCTGGAAGCGCTGAACGTGGAGACCTTCGACGCTACTCCGGAAGTCGCGCTGGAGTTCGAGTCGTGCACGACGGAGGACAGCTGCCCCCAGGCCTGCTGACCGACTTTCCCGGCGCCGTCCGCAGCCGGACGCACCCGCCGCCAGGCGCGGCGTGGTGCACCATACCCCCTCACGCAGGACCAAAGGAGACAAGATGGACCGCATGATTCTGGACCTGGAAGCGCTGAACGTGGAAACCTTCGAGCCGGCCCCGGCGCTCGATCCGGTGGAGTTCTGCACGAGTGATCCTGAGGAGAGCTGCAGGGTCAGCTGCACCTGCGACTGCTGACGGCTTTTCCGGCTTCGCGTGCGGAGCCGGACGCGCCCGCCGCCATCGCGGCGCGGTGCACCTGGTCGCTGTTGTAGGAATCTGACGATACTCGACTGATCCGTACCGAGCCGCGGCCGATCTGCACTGGCCGCGGCTCACCCGTTTTTGGCCACAGGCAAGGGCGGTTGAGCGCGGCGCGCGACTCCTCGTCGGAACGATGCATGCTCACGGGAAAAAGGAGCCCCGGCGCCAGGTCCGCGCCAGGAGCGAATGAATTCGCCGCTGGGACACAGCGAAGTCCGCTTTCGCGGACTGTTGCCGCGGCTGCGGCCCGTGTCGCACGGGTCGGGGTTCGGCCGATGCCCGGTTGCGGACGCGCCGGCGCACGGGACGCCACACATCGCCGGGGCCGCCGAGTCCGCGCAGGCGGGCTTTGCGAATTTCCAGCGGCGAATTCTCCGGCGGCGTCCGGCACGTCATCGCGTCGCCATCCAGGCGGGGACGGTACGCCCCGCCCCGCCGGGAGGGGGCGCATGCGCCACGTGGGTGTTACATTCCGCGCCTTCCGCCGTGGCGGGAGCGCCGGAGAATCCAGATCGCGTCATCCAGAGAAGAAGAAGCCAGGCTTGAGCACCACGTCCGCATCCACCGCCCTGCGCATCGCCAGCCGCACGCACGTGCTGGCCAACGGCATGCGCGTGGTGGCGCACCACGACCCCGGCGCGCCGCTGGTCACCGTCCACCTGATGTTCCGCGCCGGCAGCCGCGACGAGGCGCCGGGCCGCACCGGGCTGGCGCACCTGCTGGAGCACCTGATGTTCGAGGGGAGCCAGCACGCGCCCAAGGGCCACTTCGACGACGTGCTGGAGCGCGTGGGCGGCACCAACAACGGCAGCACCTGGCTGGACCGCACCAACTACTACGTCACCCTTCCGTCCAACGCCGTGGAGCTGCCGCTCTGGCTGGAGCGCGACCGCCTGGCGTTCCAGCTGCCCATGCTCACCAGCGAGGTGCTGGAGCTGCAGCGCGGCGTGGTGATGAACGAGCGGAAGCAGGCGTACGAGAACCGCCCGTACGGCCTGGCCGACGAGCGGCTGCACGAGCTGCTCTTTCCCGCCGGGCACCAGTACAGCTGGCCCACCATCGGCTACATGCGCGACCTGGAGGCCATCACCCTGGACGACGCGCGGGCGTTCTACGCCACCTACTACACGCCCGGCAACGCGGTCCTCGTCTTTGCGGGCGACGTGGAGCCGGAGCGGGCGTTCGCGCTGGCGGAGCGCTACTTCGGCGACCTCCCCGGGGGGCCGGCGCTCCCGCCTGTGTCCGCCTGCGAGTTGCCGCCTCCGCCGGCCGTGCAGCGGACGACGATGGACGACGACGTCTCCTTTC
>DATABT010000689.1:0-6532 GCA_036259455.1 Longimicrobium sp.
GGCTGACCGCGGCGATCCTGTTCTGGTACATCGACCGCGCCCGCACCCGCGTGGTCGAAGAGCAGGTGCGGGTGCAGCTGGGGCTGCCGCCGGAGGCGTTCCAGCTGGAGGAGGTGGAGGAGGACGGCTCGCTGCGCGTGGTGCTGCGCGACGTGGCACTGCTGGACGCCAGGGGCGACACGGTGGTTTCCGCCCCCGCGGCGCGCGGGCGGCTGGTGGCGCGGACGCTCTCCGCGGAGAGCGGGCCCATCGTGATGGACCAGGTGGTGGTGGAGCGGCCCTACCTGCGCCTGCTGCAGCGCGCCAGCGGCGAGTGGAACTACACGGACATTCTCAAGGCCGAGGCGGGCGGCGCGCCGCTGGAGGTGGCGGGCGAGGACGGCGAGGCCAGCCGCCCCATCGCCATCCGCGGTCTGCGCATCATCGACGGGCGCGCCCGCATCGCCACGCCGTACCAGGCGCCCGCCGATCCGAACGCCCGCTTCGCCAACCTGCCGCAGCCGGAGCGCGTGCGCACGCCGGCCGGCGTGTACACCATCCGCTGGCTCACGGACGTGCAGGCCACGCTGCCGCTCGTCCGCGTGGGCGGCGCGGGGGGCTGGCGGGTGGAGGTAGGGAGCCTGACGGCGAACGTCCGGAACCCCGACACGCGCATCGTTCGCTTTGCGGGGTGGTTCGAGCAGGACCCCGACGAGACGCTGCGGTTCGACATCGCCGAGTTCCGCACGCCGCGCTCGCAGTTCGACGGCGAGGGGCGGGTGCGCTTCGCGGACGCGGGGCCCGTCTTCGACCTCAACGTCCGCGCGCACCCGCTCTCCTTCGCCGACCTGGGGGGGATGGGGCTGCCCATCCCGCCCACGGGGACGGCGTCGTTCGCTTTGAACGCGCGGTCGCAGGAGGGGGGACGGACGCTCTGGCGGTTCACGGACGCGCGCGTGGCCATCCTGGACTCGCGCGCCGGCGGCCGGGTGACGGTGCTTACGGGGCCGGGGATCGAGCCCGTCTTCTCCGACACGCGCATCTCGCTGGACCCGCTCCGTCTGGCCGACCTGGAGACGCTGGGATACGTCGACCGTCTTCCCCTCCTGGGCACCGTCAGCGGCGAGATCGCCAGCCTGGACGCGCTGAACGCGGGGGACGGCGGGCCGCTGCGCGTCGACGTCACCGCCTCGCTCACGCCGCGCGACAACCCGGGCGCCGCGCCTTCCGTGCTGGCCGCCGCGGGGCTGGTCCGCTGGGCGCCGGGGGAGGATCCGCTGCGCTTCAGCGGCCTGCGCGTGGAAGCCAGGCCGCTGCGGCTGGAGCACCTGGCCGGCTTCATGGAGCGGCCGAACGAGATGCTGCGCGGCGTGATCAACGGCTCCGCGGTGGTCAGCGGGTCCGCGAAGGACATCCGCATCCAGGACGGCGACCTGGCGTACTCCGTGGGCAACGCGCCGGAGACGGTGCTGCGGGGGCTGAGCGGCCGCTTCGTGCTGGGCGAAACGCCGCGCTGGGAGTTCAGCGCCCGCGCGCAGCCGCTGGCGCTGGCCACGCTGACGGAGCTGTTCCCCGCGCTGCCGTTCCGCACGGCGACGCTGGCCGGGCCCATCAGCGCCAGCGGCGTGGGCGACGACGTGCGCTTCGACGTGGACCTGCAGGGTGCGGCGGGCGGCATCGCGGCGCGGGGGAGCCTGACGCTGGGCGACCCGCTGCGCTTCGACGTTTCCGGGCGGCTGGATGCGTTCCGGGCGAGCGGCGTGCTGGCGGGGACCGTTCCGCTGGAAGGCGCGCTGAGCGGCACCTTCAGCGCGCGCGGCACGGCGAACGACTTCCGCTTCGCCGTGGACATGACGCAGGGGCAGGGGAGCTTCAACCTGGCCGGCAACCTCCGCAAGCGCGGCGACGCCCCGTACGAGTTCGACGTGGCCGGGCGGGTGGACAACTTCCGCATCGGCGCGCTGATCGGCCGGCCGGGGCTCCTTCCCGGCCCCGTCAGCGGGCCGATCGCCGTCTCCGGCGGGGGCGGGCAGCCGTACCGGTTCGACGTGGCGCTCACGGGGCCGCAGGGGATGTTCGACGTGCGCGGCACCTTCCTTCCCGGCGACGTTCCGTCCTACACGATCGCGGGGCGGGTCCACAACCTGGACCTTTCCGCGCTCCCGGGGATGGCGGCCCTGCCCGCCACGCGGCTGACGGGAACCCTCGACCTCCAGGGGCGCGGGACCACGCCGGAAACCTTTGAGGGGCGCGTGGCCTTCGACGCCACGCCGGGCTCCACGGTGGGCGGGATCGCGATCGAGACGGGGACGGTGCGGCTGACGGCGGCGGACGGCGTGCTCAACATCGAGCGCCTTCTCCTCGCCGTTCGCGGCGCGCGGCTGGAGGCCAGCGGCACGCTGGGGCTGGACGCGGCGTATCCCGGCAACCTGCTGCGCTTCGAGATCGACGCGCCCAACCTGGGCGTGCTGGCGGCCGTCCTTCCGCCGCCGGGGCGCTACGAGCCGGAGATCGCGGGGTCGCTGCAGGCCAGCGGCTGGGTGGCGGGGACGCTGCGCTACCCGGAGATCGCCTTCAACGCGCGCGGCGGCGGGCTGCGCTGGGAGACGTACGCGGCCGACCAGCTGGCCGCGCAGGGGCGGCTGCTGCGCGGCGCCACCGTCTGGACGGGGAACGTGAGCGTGAACGGCGCCGGGCTGGCGATCGGCAACCAGACCATCCAGTCCATCGCGCTGGAGGCCAACCTGGCGCCCGAGGCGGCCTCGTTCGGCGTGGACCTGCGCAAGGACCAGCACACGGACCTGCGCGCCAGCGGCATCCTGGAGCTGGAGGGGCTCGCCGTGAGCGGCGTCCTTCTCCGCGAGATGGACCTGCGGCTGCGCGACGTGCACTGGACGCTCGCCGTTCCCGAGGCGCGGCTGGCGCGCACGGCAGGCGGCATCGTCATCCAGAACCTGCGCGTGGCGCGAACGGGGTCGGCGTCCACCGGCTTCATCGAGGCCAACGGCGTGCTGCCGACCACGGGCGAAGCGAACCTGACCATCAACATGCAGGGGATCGAGATGGCGGAGCTGCGCCAGCTCGTTCCCACCCTGCCGGAGATGGGCGGCACGCTGGCCCTGAACGCCGCCATCACCGGGCCGGTGGAATCGCCGCAGCTGGTGCTGGACGCCACCGTCGACCGCCTGGCGTACGGCGGGCTTACGACGGACCGCGCGGCCGTGCAGGGGCGCTACGACGCGGGGGTGATGCGGCTGGACGCGGACGTGCTGATGGCCGGCCGCGCGGTGCTGGACGCGGAGGCGCAGGTCCCCATGGACCTCACGCTCGGCGGGATGGTCCCCGGCTTCACGCTGCGCCGCGGCGACCCGCTGAGCGCCACCATCCGCGCGGACTCGCTCCCCCTGCAGCTGATCGCCGCCGCGGTGCCGGCCGTGCTGGAGCAGGGCGAGGGGGCGGCGGTGGCGATGGTGGCCGTCAGCGGAACGCTGGACAACCCGCGCGTGGCGGGGACGGCGGCGCTGGGCGGGGCGCTGACCATCGTGCCGCTGGGCGTGCGCTGGCAGGGGATCGAGGCGGCGCTGCGGCTGGACGGGCAGACCATCACGGTGGAGCGCGCCACGGCCCGCACGGGGGACAACGGGGTGGCGAACGTCACGGGGCGCATCATCCTGGAGCAGCTCACCCGCCCGGTGCTGGAGCTGGCGGTGCGGGCGGAGAACTTCCAGGCGATCGACAACCAGGACGTGGCCAGCCTGCAGGCGGACGCGGACGTGCGGCTTACGGGCGCGTTTCCGGGCGCGGAGATCACGGGATGGGTGCAGCTGGAGGACGGCACCATCTACATCCCCGAGCTGGGGCAGCAGGCCGAGGCCGACATCGTGGACGTGGACGTGGGCGCGCTGGGCGCCGACACCGTTTCCGCGGGGATCGCGCAGGCGCCGGGAATGGGCGGGCTGGTGCCGCGCGACCTGCGCGTGGTGGTGGGCGAGAGCGTGTGGCTGGAGTCCGGCGACTCGCGCATCCAGATCGAGGGCGAGCTGACGGTCTACGAGGCGGCGGGGTCGCTGCGCGTGTACGGCTCGCTGGACGCGGTGCGCGGCACCTACGTACTGCGCGTGGGCCCGGTGGAGCGCGAGTTCGAGGTGGTGCGCGGGACGGTGCAGTTCAGCGGCACGCCGCAGCTGAACCCGCGGCTGGACATCGTGGCGCGCCACGAGGTGCGCACGCGCGAGCCGGGAACGCCGGACATCGGCGTGCTGGTGAACGTGGGCGGAACCATGCAGGCGCCCACGCTCACGCTGAGCAGCGAGACGCGCCCGCCGCTGCCGGAGTCGGAGCTGCTGACGCTGCTGATCTTCGGGCGGCGCAGCGCGGAGCTGGCCAACCTGCCGGCGGAGTTCACGCAGGGGATCATCCTGGAGCAGCTGCTGGGCGGCGTGCTGACCAACGAGCTGGAGCAGATGTGCGCCAGTCTCCGCATCTTCGACTACTGCCGCCTGCGCGCGCGCCCCACGGGCACCGGGTTCGCCGGCATCCCGCAGTTCGGCACGGACATCTTTGCCTACGCTTCGCTGGAGGCGGGCCGGGAGGTGTTCGAGGACGCATTCGTGGTGTTCGAGATCGTGGATCTGCTCACCAACCCCAAGCTGGGCGTGTCGGGAGAGTGGCAGGCCACCCGGACGTGGACGCTGCGCGGCGCGTGGGAGCCGGTGCGGCGCGACCCGCTGCTGCTGAACCTGGACCAGCGCGGCCGGCAGATCCTGCTGGAGGCGCGGCGACGGTGGGAGTACGGCCGTCCGCCGGAGCAGCCGGACCCGCTGGCGGAGGAGCCGCTCCCGGTGACGGACGAGCCGCGGCCGGGCGAGCCGTCCACTCCCTCGGGCCAGCCCCCGCCCCCGCCGCCGGACGATTCGCCGTAGCGGTCAGCGGGTGAACGGGTGAAGGAGACGGGCGCACGATGTGGGTCGTGCGCCCGTCGTCGTCGCTGGGACCGCGCGGTGCGTGGGGCTGGCTGCGGTGCTCGATCGCCAGCCTGGCGCCGCCGCAACAACCGCGGAAGCCCCGCCAACCGCGCGGGGCTTCAACTGCGCGAGAGCCGTCCGCGAATGCGGATTTCGTGAATTCCCAGCCGCGGTTTCAACCGCCTTTGAAGAGGCCTGCCGTCATCTCCCGACACTCACCGGACCACCTCATATCGTTCTCGCACTTTCGTACTTTCGCACTTTCGCACTTCAGTAAAACCGCCGCTCCGTCGCGTTCTCGCGCGTCAGGCGCACGACGGTGCTGTCGCCGCGGATGGTGACGGGGACGTTCCACTCCAGCGTGACGTCCGGCAGCACGTACGAGGCGTAGATCCAGAACCGCCCCTCGCCCGCGGCGATGCGCGCCACGCCCTGCGCGTCGGTGGTGTCGGTGCCGGCGGTGACGCCCATCTCGCTCATCCGCGCTTTCGCCAGGCTGTCGAAGTCCGCGAAGGTGCGCTCGCGCCACTGGCGGCGCGCGACGCGGATGGAATCCATCCGCGCCTGCACGGCCGCGCGCTGGGCGCGGACGGCCCGCACGGCGCTGTCTCCGGCGGCGGCAAGCTGGCCTTCGCTGACGGTCAGGCTCTCAAGTTGCGTAATCATCGCGGCGGGAATGGCCGGCTCCGGCTGGCCCGCCGCCTCCGCCAGTGAATCCATCAGGGCCTGGCGGTCGTAGGGCAGCAGGTAGACCGGCAGGTCCGCGACCGGCTGGCCGGCTTCCGCCAGCGAGGCGCGCACCACCACCTTCGAGTCGCTGCACCCGGCAACCGCCAGGCAGGCGGCCAACAGCAGCAGACGCTTCATCAAGCGAGCTCCGGGAGGAATGGGACGGATCAGCAGGCCGGACGAACGCGCAGGCGCTCGCGGCAATCGGCAGGGCGGGGTTTCGCAAGCGGCGCGCCGGGCGGCGCGGCGCCTGGCGTTCGCGGCGGCCATGGCGCTCGGTTTTGCGCCGTCCGCGGCGGCGCAGCTGCAGATTCCGCGGCCCGTGGGATACATCAACGACTTCGCCAGCGTCATCCCGCCGCAGGACGAGCCCGCCATCCAGGCGGTCATCGACGAGGTGCGGCAGAAGTCCGGCGGCGAGATCGTCGTCGTCACCTTTCCCTCCCTGGAGGGCGAAGTCGCGTCGGACGTGGCCCTGCGCATCGGGCGCGAGTGGCGGATCGGCGCGGCGGGCGAGGTGGGCGACAGCGCGCGCAACACGGGCGCGGTCATCCTGGTCTCCATGCAGGACCGCAAGTGGCGCATCGAGACGGGGATCGGCACCAACGCCTTCATCACCGCGGCGGAGGCGGGGCGCATCGGGCGCGACCGGA
The DNA here is from genome assembly GCA_036259455.1 of Longimicrobium sp. Taxonomy (GTDB): domain Bacteria; phylum Gemmatimonadota; class Gemmatimonadetes; order Longimicrobiales; family Longimicrobiaceae; genus Longimicrobium. Next base: position 6,326 of record DATABT010000689.1, read on the forward strand.
TGGTGCCGCAGCTGCAGGCGGGCAACGTGGGCGCCGCGATCCTGGCCGCGGTGCAGGGGGTGGCGCAGGAGTACGCGGAGGAGTTCAACTTCGCCCTCACCGGCGCGCCGCCTCCGCAGCCCCGCGGCGAGCCGCAGCCACAGGGAAGGCGGCGCTCGTCCGGCGGCGGCGGGTTCATCTTCTTTCTGTTCCTCATCTTCATCCTCT
>DATABT010000690.1:0-8953 GCA_036259455.1 Longimicrobium sp.
CGGCCAGCCATGAGCGTGGGTGAGTAGATTTCTCAGTCGGCGCAACAAGATCCTGCATGAGCCAAGTCCTCGCGGGCGCCTCCTTCGAAATGACAGCTCACGGCGCAGACTTCGTGCGTGCAACGAAATCCGCGATGAACCAAAAAAAGATCTGGTTTCACACAGAGTCAACAGAGTCAACAGGGTTGGGGATTCTCGTGCTGCACCACCGGCACCAGGCAACACTCGCTCTGACGAAAACATGAATACGGCACGAGCGCTGGGCATCGCGTTGACGCTCGACCCTGTCAACTCTGTTGACTCCGTGTGAGATTGATTCTTCTGGCGGCTCGTCATCATTCTACGCGTCTCGCGCGGCGGCGGCGAGCCGCGCTGTAGAACCTTTGTGGCGCGCCTTCTGCAACGCGGCGCGGCTCTCGGCAGGGGACTGAACGCGTGACCCGGGAGGGGGATATGGGCAAGCTGGCCGGCAAGGTTCTGTGGATGGTCGCGGGGACGGCCGCGAGCAGGATGGCGCGCAACTACACCCGCAATGCGCTGCACACCCGCGGCGGCGCTCCGCGGCTGCCGCGCAAGGCCAGGCGCCAGAGCGGGCTGGGCATGATGCTGGGATGGGCCATCGCCACCGGCGCCATCATGGCCCTGGCCGACGTGCTCAAGGAACAGGGCAAGGATACGGTCCACGCGCGAGGGTGAGGTCCACCCGCGTTCGCCGACACCACCCCCCCGGGCTGAAGCCCGGGGCTATGACTGCCAGAAGCCCCGCCCCGGGCTCGCGGAGCTCGCCCGGCGGGGCTTCGCCTGCTCGCGTGGGGAACGCCCGCGCCTGGCCGCCTCTTCGCAGAGCCACACGGGCCCGGTAATGCGCCGACTCCCTGCCCGCCGCGATCCACGTCCGTGACCCATCCACACAGACACTTGCGCCTCCCCGGGCCCGCGGGTAGCGTTCCTCCGGGCCGCGCGCCGCCGGGCGCGGCGCGGCATCCGACCCTTTCGCCACCTCGCGCACAGGGGCGCCAATGCGCGTCAGCGGCACGCCGTACCGCACCGTCTGGATGGACGCCGGCACGGTGCACCTCATCGACCAGAACCGGCTGCCGTTCGCGTTCCGGCTCGTGGCGTGCGCGGACCATCGCGCCACCGCCGAGGCCATCCGCGACATGACGGTGCGCGGCGCGCCCGCCATCGGCGCGGCGGCGGCGTACGCGCTGGCGCAGGCGTTCGGCGAGGCGGACTCGCGCGACCCGTGGCCGTACGCGCGCGAGGCACGCGACTTCATCGAAGCCACGCGCCCCACCGCGCGCGACCTGTTCCACGCCACGGAGCGCGTCTGGAGCGCCGCCGAGTCCGCCGCGGAGCCGGGGGAGGCCGCGCGCCAGGCGGCGCAGGCGCTGGCGGACGCGAGCGTGGAGGGATGCCGCCGCATCGGCGAGCAGGGGGCGGCGCTGGTGCCGGACGGGGCGCGCGTGCTCACCCACTGCAACGCCGGGTGGCTGGCCACGGTGGACTACGGCACCGCGCTGGCGCCCGTCTACGCGGCCGCGGCGGCGGGGCGGCGCGTGCACGTGTGGGTGGACGAGACGCGCCCCCGCGCGCAGGGCGCCCGCCTGACCGCGTGGGAGCTGGGGAGCGAGGGAATTCCCCACGCCGTGATCGCCGACAACGCGGCGGCGTTCCTGATGAGCCGCGGCGAGGTGGACCTGGTGATCGTGGGCGCGGACCGCGTGGCCGCCAACGGCGACGTGGTCAACAAGGTGGGCACGCTGGCCAAGGCCGTGTGCGCGCGAGAGTTCGGCGTCCCCTTCTACGTCGCCGTGCCGCCGTCCACCTTTGACGCCTCCGTGCCGGACGGAGGCGCCGTCGTCATCGAAGAGCGCTCGGAAGACGAGGTGCACTACCAGACCGGGCCGGACGAGGAGGGGACGATGCGCCGCATCCGCGTGACCTCGCCCGGATGCACCGCGCGCAACCCCGCCTTCGACGTCACCCCCGCGCGGCTGGTGACGGCGTACCTCACCGAGCAGGGCGTGTTTCCCGCGGGCGCGCTGCCGGCCGACGTCTATCCCGCCGCGGAGCCCCGCCCCGCGGCCGTCTGAACATCCATCGACCCACATCATCCCGATGACTTCCGCCACCCCCGCGGCCGCCATCCCCCTCGGCGCGCCGATCGCCGCCGAAGACGCGCTGGACGCCTGCGTCCGCTACTCCCGCATGGTAGGCGCCGACACCTCGCTCGTCCTCCGCGGCGGCGGCAACACCTCCGTCAAGGTGGACGAGGAGGACGTGCTGGGCCGCCCCGTGCGCGTGCTGCGCGTCAAGGGGAGCGGATCGGACCTGGCGAGCATCCGCCGCGCGGACTTCGCGGGGGTGCGGCTGGACGACGTGCTCCCGCTCTTCGGCCGCGACGACATGCCGGACGAGGAGATGGTGGCCTACCTCGCCCGCTGCCTCACGGAGCCCGCGTCGCCGCGGCCGTCCATCGAGACGCTGCTGCACGCCTTCATCCCCGCGGCGAGCGTGTTTCACTCGCACGCGGACGCGGTGCTGGCGCTCATCAACACGCCCGACCCTGACGCCGCCTGCCGCGACGCGTTCGGCGACGGCGTGCTGCGCATCCCCTATCGCCGCCCCGGGTTTCTGCTTTCGAAGGAGGTGGGCGAGGCGGTGCGGGCCAACCCGGACGCGCTGGGCCTCATCCTCCTCAACCACGGCGCCGTGACCTGGGGCGCCACGGCCGAGGAGGCGTACGCGCGCCACCTGGAGCTGGTGGCGATCGCCAGGGCGCACGTGGACGCGCGGCGCACGGAGCCCGTCTTTGCCGCCGAGCCGCGGTATGGGATGGCGGATGATGCGCGGCGGCGCGTGGCGGCGGCGCTCGCCCCCGTCATCCGCGGCGCGCTCAGCCGGGAGAAGCACGTCGTCGCGCGCTACACGGACGCGCCGGAGGTGCTGGACTTCGCGGGATCGGCGCGGGCGCGCGCGGCTTCGGCGGCGGGCGCGGCCACGCCGGACCACATCCTGACGACCAAGCGCCTGCCGCTCTGGGTGGACGTGGACGATCCCGCGGACGTGGACGGCATCGCGCGGAACTTCGCGGATGCGCTGGAGCGGTGGCGGACGGATTACCTGGCCTACGTGGAGCGCTGGCGGACGGACGAGCCGGTGCTGGAAGCGGCGCCGCGCATCGTGCTGGTGCCGGGGATCGGGATGTGGACGATCGGGCGCACGCCGAAGCTGGCCGCGCTGGCGCGCGACATCTACCTCCACACCATCGGCATCATGGCCGGCGCGGAGGCGATGGGCGGATACCGCTCGCTCCCGGAAAGCGAGGGATTCCGCGCGGAGTACTGGCCGCTGGAGCTGTACAAGCTGACCCTGGCCCCGCCCGACCGCGACCTGGCGGGTCGCGTGGCGCTGGTCACCGGCGCGGCGAACGGGCTGGGGCGCGCCATCGCGCTGCGGCTGGCGGCGGCGGGCGCGCACGTGGTGGCGACGGACGTGGACGCGGCGGGGATGCAGGAGGTCGCGTCCGCCATCACGCAGCGCGAGGGGGCGGGCTCCGCGCTGGGCGTGCCGCTGGACGTGACGCGCGCGGAGGACGTGAACGCGGCGATGGAGCGCGCCGCCCTGGAGTACGGCGGCGTGGACGTGATCGTCAGCAACGCGGGGATCGCGCACTGCGCGCCCATCGAGTCGCTGGAGCTGGCGGACTGGGAGCGGTCGATGGCGGTGAACGCCACGGGCCACTTTCTGGTCACGCGCGCGGCGCTGCGCCACCTGCGCCGCCAGGGGATCGGCGGATCGATCGTGTTCGTGGCGACCAAGAACGTGACGGCGCCGGGAAAGGACTTCGCCGCGTACAGCGCCAGCAAGGCGGCGGAGGCGCAGCTGGCGCGGGTGGCGGCCATCGAGGGCGGCCCGCTGGGCGTGCGCGTGAACATGGTGAACCCCGACGCCATCTTCGGCGGCAGCCACCTGTGGGACGGCATCCGCGAGCAGCGGGCCGCCGCCTACGGCGTGGATCCCGACAAGCTGGAGACCATCTACCGCGGCCGCACGCTCCTGGGCGTGGAGGTGCGCGGCGAGGACGTGGCGGAGGCCGTGCTGTTCCTGGCGTCGGATCGCGCCTCGCGCACGACCGGGGCGATGCTGCCGGTGGACGGAGGCGTGCGCGAGGCGTTCGTGCGGTAGACCTCGGATTCGGGAATGCCCCGGCCAGCCCCGGGTTGAAACCCGGGGCTATGAATGCCACAAGCCCCGTCTCGGCTCGCTCACGCTCGCCGAACGGGGCTTCACCTGCTCCGGATCGCGGATTCCGTCGCCCTTCTCCCCCTCTCCGCGCCGAACGAGCGGGGAGGGGGCCGGGGGAGAGGGCCCCGTGCGGAGCGGCTACTCCTTCTTCTTCGGCCCCACTACCCCCGGGACGCGGCGCCCCGCCTGCGAGTCGCCGATGAGCTGGTCCAGGCGGCGCTGGCGGGTGGCGTCCTGCTTGGCGCTCATCACCCAGAACGTGCAGAGGCGGCGGTAGCCGGGGGGCTGGGCCTGGAAGTAGTCCCAGGCCTTTTCGTTCGCCCTGAACCGCTCCTCCAGCGCGGGATCGAACGTGATGTTGTCGCGGTTCTCGTAGGAGTAGATGCGCGAGTTGCTCTCCTCGCGCGCCTCGAAGGCCTTGAGGCCGGCGGGCTGCATCCGCCCCTCCGCGATCAGCTCGCCGGCGCGCTTGATGTTGACGGCGCTCCAGGTGCTCTTCTTCTTGCGCGGCGTAAAGCGGATGGTGTAGGCATCGTCCCCCGCGCTGCGCCGCACCCCGTCGATCCACCCGAAGCACAGCGCTTCATCCACCGACTCCGGCCAGGTGATGCTGGGCTTGCCGGAGCCCTTCTTGTAGAACCCGACCAGCAGCTCGGATTCCCTCTCGTGGTTCGCCTGCAGCCACGAGCGCCATTCCTCGGGCGTGGCAAAGAAGGTGGGCTCCATCGCATCTACTCGCTTCCAGTTACGTCGCAAACGCCCGGGTCATCCGGCGCTGCGCGCCCCGGCTCATGAAGATCGCTCGCGCCGCGAACTGTCATTTCGAAGGAGGCGCCCACGGGATCGCCGCCGGTGCACGAACCCGTGGCGCCGACTGAGAAATCTACTCACCCGTGCTGGTGACCCGTTTCTTCGCTCCGCGCTCGCCCAGAGTTTCTTTCCAGTCGAGGTCGCCCGTGCACCACCCTCTGCGCGCCGACCGAAGGACCTTGCCGGCAGAACCTGAGGCTGGCTGCGGCGCCCGGTTGCCAGCCCCCCGGCTCGGAGAGAAGGTCCTTCGGTCGCGCCACAAGCCTTTGTGTGGTTTCAGCTTACGCGCGGGCGCTCCCTCAGGATGACTTCCCGTGGAAGTGATTACGACGCCGCGCACGCATCGGCGGCGCGGCTGGCGGTTTCGCGTCGAGGAGGGCGTGGATCTCCTCAGGATGACTTCCCGTGGAAGCGCGATTACGACGCCGCGCGCGGATCGGCGGCGCGGCTGGCGGTTTCGGCGTCGAGGAGGGCGCGGATCTCCTCGATCAGCGGGTCGCCGGTCGTGTAGCGCTTGCCGTATCCCAGGTTGAACGCGTAGTCGAAGTCCGGCGGGTTAGCGCCCTGGTTGTGCTGCATGATGGTCTCCAGCTTGTCCAGCGCCTTCGCCAGCCGTGCCTCGGGCGATGCCGCGGCCTCGTACTCATCCCACAGGCCCGTGATCTCGTCGCGCAGACGCTCGGGCAGGGGCTGAAGCAGTTCCAGCAGGTCGGCGCGCTCCTGGCCGGCCTTGCTCTGGCCGTGCACCTGGTGGATGGCGGGGATGTCGCCGCCGATGGCCTCACCCAGGTCGTGGATGATGCACATCTTCACCAGCCGCGCGAAGTCCACGCCGGAGAAGGCGTCCTTGAGCACGAGCGCCATCAGGCACAGCCGCCACGTGTGCTCCGCCACGCTCTCCGGCTGCCCGCCCGACGTCCACGCGCTGCGGTGCGTGTTCTTGAGCTTTTCCGCGGAGCGCAGAAACTCCAGCACTCCAACGATTTCCGCTTGCTGCATGATGCTGGTCCGCGCCGCGGGGGAGTAGATGGGTCGATTACGGAACGCGCCGGAGGACAGTCCGATCGGCCGGCAGACGAGCACCGGCGAGTGGACGCCAGCCCTACTTCGTTCCGAAGAGCCGGTCGCCGGCGTCGCCCAGGCCGGGAAGGATGTAGCCCTGCTCGTTGAGCTCGCGGTCCAGCGCGGCGGTGTACACGTGCACGTCGGGGTGGTCGTCCAGCATGCGCTGCACGCCTTCGGGCGCGGCGACCAGGCAGACGAAGCGCACGCGCGTGGCGCCGCTCCGCTTGAGCGACGCCGTGGCCGCCGACGCCGATCCGCCGGTGGCGAGCATGGGATCCAGCAGGATGAAGTCGCGCGCCTCCGGCTCCGGCGGGATCTTGAAGTAGTAGTCCACCGGCTGCAGCGTGTCGTGGTCGCGAAACAGCCCGATGTGCCCCACGCGCGCCGACGGAATCAGCCGTACCACGCCGTCCACCATCCCCAGCCCCGCGCGCAGGATGGGCACCACGGTGAGCTTTTTTCCGCTCAGCTTCATCTCCGTGGTGCGCTCCAGCGGCGTATCGATCTCCACCGGCTGCAGCGGCAGGTCCTTGGTGACCTCGTACGCCATCAGCATGGCGATCTCGTCCACCAGCTCCTTGAACTTCTTCTTGGAGGTCTCCGTGTCGCGCAGAACGGCGAGCTTGTGGCGCACCAGCGGATGGCCGATGACGGTGAGGTTGGGAAACTGGTGCGGCACGGGCTCCTCCCGGGGTGGACGTTGGCGGGCGGCAAGGTATGCGCGGTGTCCGGGGGAGGCAAGCGAGGGAACAGGGAACAGGGAATAGGGAATAGCGGGCAGGGGATGTGGCGCGCCGGAACGGCGTTTGCCGCGGTGCGCCGTGTAGCCTGTCCCCCGTCCCATGATCCCTGCCGTCCCATGGAAACCGTCCGCCTGAACATCACGGGCATGTCGTGCGGCCACTGCAAGGCCGCCGTCGAGAACGCCCTGCGCCGCCAGAACGGCGTCCGCGCCGCGAGCGTGGACCTGGAAGGCGGCTCCGCGCGGGTGGAATACGATCCCGCCGCCGTATCCGTCGATCAGCTCACGTCCGCCGTCACCCAGGAAGGCTACACCGCCGAAACCGCGTGAGCCAGACAGGCACGCGCCGCGAAGTTGAAGCCCCGTTCTGCGAGGAACGAGCAGAGACGGGGCTTCTGGCTGGTCGAGCCGCGGCTTCAGCCGCCCTCGTCGCGGCACACCAGAACGACGCCGGGGCGGCGGACCGCCCCGGCGTCGTCATTTCATCCCTCCACGGATCCGCCCTTACTCCGGCCGCTCGGGGGAGGAGTGCCCGTGCGGCTTCACGGGGACGTCGGAGCCTTCCAGCGCCAGCTCGGTGCCGGGCTTGAGGCCCTCGCCCACGCGCGCCTGCGAGTTCAGCGACTGCGGCGGCCCGTCGCCGGTGCCCTGCGGAACCGCGTGCTTGCCGTAGGGCGACTGGTTGTCCAGCTCGTCTTCGCGAAAGTTCGTGCGGTCAGGCGACTGCACCTCGTCGCGCTCGGCGTTGCGCGGGCGGTGGTGATATCCCTCGTCGGCGAACTGCGCCCGGTCCGCCTGGTCCAGCGCGTCCTCGAGCTGGTGATGCGAGTCATCCGTGCGGTCGGGATCCGTGTCCCGCCCCTGCCGGCGGCTGCCCATCCCCACGTGGTTGCCGCTCCATTCGGCTCCGCTCATCTCGAATCCCTCGTCGTCTGAGTCGTACCGCGGGTGCAGGCGCCCCCGCTCGTCCTCGATCTCCATCCGGTTCACCACCGTCTCCACCCCGCGCACCGCGTGGGCAACGGACATGGCCCGCTGCGCCTCGTCTCGCGTCCACACCGACCCGGAGAGCTCCACGATGCCGCGGCTGATGGCGCCCACGTCGATGCCGCACTCGCGCAGCACGTCGTCTTCCAGAAAGGCGTCCAGGACCGCGTCTTCCAGCGCCGAAAGCGCCTCCTCGTCGCGCCGGGCGCGGCGCACGCCCACCGGGCGGAACCGGGCGGGCGGCTGGCGCATGGGCTCCGGCGGCGGCTCCGTCTCCTGGTGGCCCTCCGTCTCCACCGCCTCCCGCAGCCCCAGTCCGCGCAGCACCAGCGCGCCGATGGCCAGCCCGCCCAGGGCGCCCAGCGCGTACACCAGCCCGCGGTTGCCGCCCGTCTCCTCCAGTTCCACCACGTACTGCCGGTTCTGCCGCTTCGGCCTGTCCCGAGTCTCTTCCGTCATCGTCCTAAAGCGCGTCGTGGCAAAAGAATGGAGCCGTACGGAGGTGCAAGTCGCGTTCCGTACGGCTCCAGAAATCAGTGCCCGGTGACGAGTGCCCAGTGCCCAGTAAACGAAGAGTGCCCGGGCTCCGAAGAACCTGGGCACTTGATCCTGGGCACTGGGCACCCCAGTTCATGGATTCGATCCGCCCTGCTCCTCGCGCTCCTGGTTCTCTCGCTCGCGGATGGCGCGGCCGCGCTCGCGCAGGTGGCGCTCGCGCTCGATGGTCTCCGCCTGGCGGTCGATCTCGCCGCGCTGCTGGCGCTCGCGCCGGGCCTCGTCCTCGCGGTCGCGCTGCGGCCGGCCGGCGCCCAGTTGCGGCGTGGGGACGTGCTTGCCGTTAACGACGATGCCGCGCTCGTCGATCCCCCAGCGGCGGCCGTTGACGTCCGTAAAGGTCCAGTCGTTGGCCCGCCGCCGGCGCTCCGCCTCGCCGCTGATGCTGTCGTTGAGCGCGCGGATGCGCCCCTCGAAGTGCGCGCGGTAGCGGTCCACGTCTTCCACCGGCGCCTCGGGAACGGCGTTGGGCCGGACGACCAGCCGCGGATCGCCGAACTCCGGCCCCAGCCCGCCGGGCCCGCTCCGCCCCCGCCCCGCCGC
>DATABT010000691.1:0-11144 GCA_036259455.1 Longimicrobium sp.
GCCGCTCGAGCGCGTCCATGTATCCCGCGACGGCGTCGCGCCCGTGGTCGCGGGCCAGCGCCCGCAGCATCTCCGCGCCCCGGTGGTTGGCGGCCACGGCGGCGGCGAGGTCCGCCAGGTTGTCGTCGATGGCGCGCGACGGGTGCTCGCCGCCCGTCAGCACCTCGCGCATGGCGTCCCATCGCGCTTCGCCCTCGCGCACCAGGTGCATGGGGGCGATGACGATCCCCTCCTGCGCCAGCGTCCGCGCGTCGGGCGGCATGGAGCCGGGGCGCGTGCCGCCGATCTCCGCGTGGTGCGCGCGGCTGGCCACGTAGCCGATCAGCACGTCCGCGTCGTCGTGCACGGGGGTGATGACGGTCACGTCCGGCAGGTGCGATCCCCCGAAGCCGGGGTGGTTGGTGACGATGACGTCGCCCGGCCGCATCTCCACCGCGTCGCGAACGGCGCGGACGCAGAGGCCCATCGCCCCCAGGTGCACGGGAATGTGCGGCGCGTTGACGACCAGCTCGCCCGCCGCGTCCAGCAGCGCGCAGGAGAAGTCCAGCCGCTCCTTGACGTTGGTGGAGAGCGCCGTGCGCCGCAGCATCTCGCCCATCTCGCCGACGAGCGCGCGGAATCGGGAGACGAAGAGCTCCAGGCGGACGGCTTCGGGAACCGCGGTGGCGGGTGCCCGGTGCCCGGTGCCCAGTGCCTGCGCGCGCTGTTTCTGGGCACCGGGCACTTGATCCTGGGCACCTTCGCCGCCGGGACTCGCGATCAGCACCAGGTTCGACGCGCCATCTACCGACGCGGTCCAGCCGGCGGCGACGAAGGTGGCGCTGTGGCGCTCGGCGATCAGGGCGGGGCCGGTCAGGCGGGCGCCGGGGACCAGGCGGTCTCGCTCGTACACGGGGACGGGCGTCCACGCGCCGCCGATCCACGTCTCCCGCGTGCCGGTGGGGGTGGCGTCGTGTGGATCGGGCGCGGGTGGGGCGAGGTCTTCGTGCGTGCGGGTAGATGCGATCGCGCGGACGGATTCCACCTCGACGGGGCGCGACGCGGGGCGGTGGCCGTAGACGGCGGCGTAGCGCCTCTCGAACGCGGAGTGCAGCGGGACCGACCGGTCCCATTCCACGGTGAGGGTGGAATCCTGCCCCACGTAGCGCAGGTTGGCGATGCGGCGGCGGATGACGATCTCCTCGCGCGGCACGCCCTCGCGCGCCACGGCGTCCGCCGCCTGCGCGGAGAGCGCCTCGAAGGTCGCGGCGATCTCGTCCTCCACGTCATCCAGACGGCGCAGGATCTGGCGTTCGGCGAAGCGCTCGAGCGGCGCGTGGCCGATGCCGAGCGCGCTCAGCAGCCCCGCGTCCGTGGGCACGATCACGGTGCCGATCCCCAGCCGCGACGCCACGCCGCACGCGTGCTGCCCGCCCGCGCCGCCGAACGCCACCAGCGCGTACTCCGACGGATCGTAGCCGCGGCGCAGGCTGATGCCCCGGATGGCGTCCGCCATCCGCTCGTCCGCGATGTCGATCAGCCCCGCCAGCAGCGCCTGCCGGTCCACCGTTTCGCCCGTGCGCGCGTGGACGGCGGCGGCGAGCGCGCCGGCGGCCGCGGCGGCGGGCGCGGGATCGACGGGAATGGCGAAGCGCGCCGGGTCCAGCCGGCCGAGCAGGAGGTTGCAGTCCGTCACCGTCAGCGGGCCGCCGGCGCCGTAGCAGGCGGGGCCGGGGGATGCGCCGGCGCTCTCCGGGCCCACGCGCACGCCCTGCGCGTCGAAGGCGCAGATGGAGCCGCCGCCCGCCGCCACGCTCTCGATCGCCAGCGCCGGCGCCACGATGCGCGCGCCGGCGACCTCGTGCTCCCACACGTACTCGAAGTCGCCGTCCACGCGCGCCACGTCGGTGCTGGTGCCGCCCATGTCGAAGGCGATCACCTTCACGTGTCCGGCGCGCCGTCCCGCCAGCGCGGCGCCCACCACGCCCCCCGCGGGGCCGCTCAGCAGCGAATCCTTCGCGTGGAAATCCTCCGGGCGCGCCAGGCCGCCGGCGCTGGTCATCACGTGCAGCCGCCCGCCGCCCAGCTGGCGCCGCACGCCGTCCAGGTAACCGCCGATCACCGGCCCCAGGTACGCGTCCACCACCGCCGTCTCCGCGCGCGCCAGCAGCCCGATGAACGGCGCCAGGTCCGACGAGAGGGAGACGTGCTCGAACCCCGCCGCGCGCAGCGCCTCCGCCAGCGCGCGTTCGTGCGCGGGGTCGCGAAAGGCGTGCGCCAGCGCCACTGCCGCGGAGCGGATGCCGGTGGATGCGATGCGCTCCGCGGCGGCGCGTGCGGCGCCGGCGTCCAGCGGCACCAGCACGGAGCCGTCCGCCGCGCGCCGCTCCTCTACCTCCTGCGCCACGGCGTACAGCGGCTCCGGCTTGCGCACCTCCAGCGCGAACAGGTCCGGCCGCTGCTGCGTTCCGATCCGCAGCAGGTCGCCAAAGCCGCGGGTGATGAACAGCGCCGTCGGCGCGCCGCGCCGTTCCAGCAACGCGTTGGTTCCACGCGTGGTCGCCAGCCGCATCGCCAGCGGCGGCAGCGGCGAGCCGTATGCGGTCCCCGTCACCAGCCGCGCCGCAAGCACCGGCGCCTCCTCCGGCGACCGCACCTCGATCGCCGTGCCGGGGCGCACTCCCTCCATCCGCCGCTCCAGCCGCATCCGCCCGCTCGCGGGATCGTACGACGTGATGCGCACCGGCTCCGCATCCGCCGAAAGCGCGCGCATCTCCAGCCCGTCCACCACGCCCGGCGCCGCGCCCCAGTCCTCGCTGACGCGCAGCGTATCCGCCGAATCCACCTCCGCGACCACGCCGCGCAACGCGCTGCTGCTGAGCACCTTGACGCGATGCAGCGCACCGTCGGGGCCCAGCGCCAGGCAGTCGGTGAAGGTGCCGCCCGTATCGATCCAGATGTGCCAGGGCAAGGGAGTGCGAGAGTGCGAAAGTGCGAGAGTGCGAACGTGGAAGGGCGACAGAATAGCGGCTCGGACGGCGGTGCGCAGGGGTGGCACGGGGTGAAATCAAACGAAAGCGGCACCCCGCAGATGGGGGCGCCGCTCCGGAATCATTCGGTTACTTTCGCGCTCACGCACTCACGCACCGTCCTTCCGCGGCGGATCGGACAGCGGGGTCATGTGGATGGTCGGCGGGCTGCGGTCGCCCTCCGCGCCCACGACCACGTCGTAGAAGAAGCCGCGGCCGTCCAGCGCCTTCACCTCTTCCGGCGTGATCCCCAGCTCGCCCGCGCCGCCGAGCACGCGGATGGGACGGCCGGCCTCCACCTCGCGCGCGGTGAACAGCTGCGCCAGGTACTGCCCGCCGGGCGAGCCCTGCCGCAGCATTCGCGGCGCCGTTTCTTCGATGAACGCCGCCAGCACGTTCATCACCCCGAACTCGCCCGTCGGCTCGCCGCCGTCCGTGCGCACCAGCGTGGCGATGCGCTGCCCCGCCTCCACGAACTGGATCACCCCGTACGCCATCCATCCTCCCCCGAAAGATTCGAATCCGCTGAGCAACCGTCGCGGGGGTGCAACCGGCGGGCCGCCGCCCTTGTCCGCCCGGCATCCGCCGGACACTTTGCTACGCCGCCGCAACCGCAATCCCCGGAAACACTGGAGCCACGTCCGATGAAGACAACCGCGCGCACCGCCCTGGCCGCGTTCGCGCTGTCGCTGGCCGCCGCCCCCGCCGCCGCGCAGGAGAGCGGCGCGTTCATCGTGCGCCTGGGGCGCGATACCGTGGTCGTCGACCAGTTCACCCGCACCGCCGACCGCATCGAGGGCACGCTGGTGGGCCGCACGCCGCGCACCTCCATCCGCACCTACACCGCCACCCTGCGCCCGGACGGCACCGTCGAGCGGGTGGAGATGACGACGCGCCTTCCCTCGCAGCCGGACCAGCCGCCGCAGACGGTGACCCTCACCACCGGCGCCGACAGCGCGGAGTGGCGCATCCAGCGGGGCGACACCGTGCGCTCCGGGCGCATGGCGGCGGGCTCGGACGCGTTTCCCTGGATCTTCAACTCGTACTCGCTCGCCGAGCCGGTGATCGCCGCGGCCCTGGCGCGCGGCGTGGACTCCGCCGCGGTGCCGGTGGTGCAGGCGGGCGGCCGGCAGACGGGAACGGTCAGCTTTATCCGCAACGGCGCGGACTCCGTGCTCATCCGCTCCGGAAACGGCGTAACGCGCGCGCGGGTGGACGCGCGGGGGCGGGTGCTGGGCGCGCACAGCCCGGAGAGCACCTTCAAGGCCGAGGTGGAGCGGGTTGCGTCCGTGGACGTCAACGCCATCGCGACCGCGTGGGCCGCGCGCGACCAGGCGGGGCAGCAGATGGGCTCGCTCTCGCCCCGTGATTCGGTGTCGATGGACCTGAACGAGGCCAACGTCTCCGTGGCGTACGGCCGGCCGTCGCTGCGCGGACGGCGGGCCGTCGGCGGAACCCTGGTGCCGTACGGACAGGTGTGGCGCACGGGCGCCAACGAGGCCACGCACTTTCGCGCCGACCGCGACCTGATGTTCGGCGAGACGCGGGTGCCTGCGGGGAGCTACACGCTCTGGACCGTCCCCGGGCGGGATGGGTGGACCGTCATCTTCAACCGCCAGACGGGGCAGTGGGGGACGGTCTACGACGCCTCGCAGGACGTGGCGCGCCTCCCCGCGTCGGTCGACCGCCCCCCCGGCGGCCCCGTGGAGCAGCTGACGATGCGCATCGTCGCGGACGAGTGCGGCGACGGCGGCGTGCTGCGGCTGATGTGGGAGAACACGCGCGTCAGCCTGCCGTTCACGGTGGCGCGGTGAGCGACGAGACGACTCCCGTCGAGATCGGGCCCACGGAGGACGGGTCGCAGCTGCGCATCCGCTGGAAGGACGGTGCGGTGTCGGAGTATCCGCCGCGCTACCTGCGGCTGATGTGCCCGTGCGCGGGGTGCGTGGAGGAGATGACGCACCGCCCGCTGCTGGACCCCGCCACGGTGCCGATGGACGTGCATCCGCTCACGGTGGAGTACGTGGGCGAGTACGCCATTCGCTTCGACTGGAGCGACGGCCACCGCACCGGCATCTACCCGTTCGACTTTCTGCGCGACATCGCCCTTGGCACCTGACGCGCTGAAAGTCAGGAGAAAAGGGCCGGCACCCTCGCAAGTGCCGGCCCTTCTCATTTCGCCAGAGATCAGTATTCCGCAAGGCGCCGCAAGGCTCCATCGTAACGCACGCAAACTTTTCGGCGGCACGCATGAACTCCTCGTGATTGCGCGTTTCTTCCTCCGGATCCGGCTTCGGTATCGCGGATAGAACAACCCGCCGTTCACCTCCGTCAACTCCACTCGCTCACCCGGATCGGTACTCGAGCAAACCATCTCCTCTCGCAGGAGCGAGCCGTCCGTTCAACCCCTATTCCCCGTACGGCACCCAGATGTTCTTGACGTGGGTGGCGTGGCGCAGGAACTCGCGGCCTTCGCCCTGCCCGGCGTCGAACCAGTCGCGCTCGCGGCCGTAGCTCACCCACGTGCGCTTCATGTTGCCCGCGGACAGGCGCTCCACCATCGTGCTCCCCTCCGCGCCGCCGAAGTACCACACCGCGTCCACGTCGTCGTGCGCGGCCAGCGTCTCCACCAGCTCGTCGCGCTTGCCGGTGACGATGTTCACCACGCCGCCGGGCACGTCCGACGTGTCCAGCACCTGGTAGAAGTCCGTCGCCGCCAGGGGCCAGCGCTCGCTGGGGACGACGACGACCGCGTTCCCCATCGCGATGGCGGGGGCGATCGCCGAGACGAAGCCCAGCAGCGGCGCCGCGTCCCCGCACGCCATGCCGATCACGCCGATGGGCTCGTTCATCGCCAGTGTCACGTTGCGCATGGGCGCGGCGTGGACGAGGCCGTCGTACTTGTCGGCCCAGGCTGCGTACGTGTACAGGCGGCGGATGCTGGCGTCCACCTCGCGCTCGGCGCCGGCGTCGTCGCCCGTCATCTGCGCGATGCGGCGGACGAACTCGTCCGCGCGGGCGGCCAGGTTCTCGGCCAGGTAGTAGATGACCTGCGCGCGGTTGTGCGCCGTCCCCTTTGCCCAGCCGGTGGCCTTGTGCGCCGCCTCCACCGCGTTGCGCACGTCCTTGCGGTTGCCCAGCCCCACGTCGCCCAGCAGCCGCTCGCCCGCGCCCATCACCGGCATCGAGTACCCGCTGTCCGGCCGCGCCTGCTTGCCGCCGATGTACAGCTTGGCCGTACGGTCGATGGGCGGCAGCGCGGGCCCGCCGCCGTTGCGCCCCTTCTCCTTCGCGGGCTTCGACTTGCGGTCCTCCTTCTTCGCCGCCGCGCCGTTCTTTCCCTCCGCCTCCCAGCGCGGCTTTACGTACTCCCACAGCCCTTCCTTGCCGCCCTCGCGCCCGAATCCGCTCTCGCGGTAGCCGCCGAAGCCCGCCGCCGCGTCGAACAGGTTGGTGCTGTTGATCCACACCGTCCCCGCCTGCACCTTCGGCGCGATGTCGAGCGCCAGGTTGATGCTTTCCGTCCACACGCTGGCCGCCAGGCCGTACGGCGTGTTGTTGGCCAGTGCCACCGCCTCGCCCGGCGTGCGGAAGGTCATCAGCACCACCACGGGGCCAAAGATCTCCACCTGCGCGATGGTGGACGACGGCGCCACGTCGGTGAACAGCGTGGGCGGATAGAAGCATCCCTCCTGCGGGCAGCTCCACGACGGCTGCCACATGGTCGCGCCCTCTTCGCGCCCCTGGTTCACCAGCTCCGTGATCTTCTGCAGCTGCACGGGGGCCACGATGGCGCCGATGTCCACCGCCTTGTCCAGCGGGTCGCCCACGCGCAGCGTCTCCATCCGCTCGCGCAGCCGCTGCGTCAGCCGGTCGGCGATCCCCTCCTGCGCCAGGATGCGGGAGCCGGCGCAGCACACCTGCCCCTGGTTGAACCAGATGGCGTCCACCACGCCCTCGATCACGCTGTCCAGGTCGGCGTCGTCGAAGACGATGAACGGCGACTTGCCGCCCAGTTCCAGCGACAGCTTCTTCCCGCTCCCCGCCGTCGCCACGCGGATGATGCGGCCGACCTCGGTCGATCCCGTGAAGGCGATCTTGTCGACGTCGGGGTGCTCCACGATGGCCGCGCCCGTGCGCCCGTCGCCGGTGACGATGTTCACCACGCCCGGCGGCAGCCCCGCGTCGCGGCAGACCTCGGCGAAGAGGAGCGCCGTGAGTGAGGTGAACTCCGCGGGTTTGAGCACCACCGTGTTCCCCATCGCCAGCGCGGGGGCGATCTTCCACGCCATCATCAGCAGCGGAAAGTTCCAGGGGATGATCTGGCCGACGACGCCGATGGAGGTGTATCCCGGCATCTCCGGCTCCATCAGCTGCGCCCAGCCGGCATGATGGTAGAAGTGCCGCGCCACCAGGGGAATGTCGATGTCGCGCGACTCGCGGATGGGCTTGCCGTTGTCCATGGACTCCAGCACGGCGAAGAGCCGCGAGTGCCGCTGGATGTGCCGCGCCAGCGCGTACAGGTACCGCGCGCGCCCGTGGCCGTCGAGCGCCTGCCACGCGGGAAGCGCATCGCGGGCCGCGCGCACCGCCGCCTCAACGTCGCCGCGGCCGCCCTGCGCGATGCGGGCGAGGGGCTTGCTGGTGGCGGGATTGATGGTGTCGAAGTACTCGCCGTCTCCGGGCTCGCGCCACTCGCCGCCGATGAAGTGCCCGAAGGTGCGCCCCCGCTCCTCCAGCCAGCGCACGGCGGGCGAGGCGCTTTCGGGGGCGGGGCCGTATTCCATGGTCTCGAAGATCTCGGCGATGCTCATGGGAACCGCGGGATGTTGAGGGGTCGTGCCGCGCGCCCGCGCTCTCCCGTGCGCGCGGCGCTCGCCGCCCAATCTACGCACGCGCCGCCGTTTGCGCAGGATGCCCCGCGAGGCTCCCATCCTCCCCGCCAGGTGAAATCGCGCGGGCCGGACCAACCAACGGGCCTGTCGTAGCGACGAGTCCGGTGCCGACCAAGATTTCGCAGGCTGAACCTGCGGCTGGCTCCACGTCGTGAATTCGGGTCCGCGCCGGCGGAGAGGAGGTCCTTCGGTCGCGCGCCACGCGCGGTGCGGGCCGCCGGTGTTGCGCGGAGCTCCCTCAGGAAGTCAACGGGTTGGACGCCGGATACGGGAACGGCCCGGGGCTCGCGAGGAGCCCGGGGCCGTTCGTCACCTACGAATCCGGTCAGCTTACGGATTGCCGGGGTCGCGGAAGCCGGTGTTGGGCGGCGACTCGCCCTGCCGCGATCCGCCGCCGTGCTCCATCGGCGGGTCGGCGCGCTTGGTGTCTTCCGTCATCTCGGGCCAGTGCGTCCCCGAGGCCGTGCCGGCGTCGTACGACGACGTGCCGGTGGGCGTGGGGCCGCTGGTGGTTCCGGACGCGCCGTATCCCCCCGCGCCGCCGCCGCTCGTTCCGCCGAGCCCCGAGCCTCCGGTCGAGCCACCGCTGGTGCCGCCCGGTCCCCCCGTCGAGCCGCCGGTGCCGCCGACGCCCGACCCGCCGGTCGATCCGCCGAGGCCGCCCGTCGATCCGCCGGTGGTGCCGAGCGATCCGGTGCCGCCGCCGACGCCGCTGTCACCCAGCCCCGCGCCGCCCAGGCTGGAGCCGCCCACGCCGGATCCGCCCGTGGCGCCGCCGGTCGTGCCGCCGGTCGTTCCGCTTCCGAAGCCGCCGCCCGCCGTTCCGCCACCGGTCCCCGTTCCCCCCGTGCCCGAGCCGCCGGTGGTGCCCGACCCGAGCACCCCGCTGGCGGGGGTGTCGGTCGATCCCGTGCCGCCGGTGCCGCCGGACGAACCGCCGCCGCGGCGCTCGTCGAACTCCTTGCGAATGCCGTCCAGCGCACCCTGGATGCGCGAGAGCAGGGAGTCGATGCGCGGCTGCACGTCGGCCAGGAACTCGTCCACCTTGGGCTTGGCCTTGTCGCGCGCGTCCTGGATGCGCGGCTTGAGCTCCTCCACTACGCCTTCGACGCGTGCTTCCACGTCCTGGAACATCTGCTTGACGCGCGGGCGCAGGTCGGCGAGCACCCCCTCGATACGCGAGTTCAGCTCCTCGAACGGGCTGTCGGTCCCGCCGCCAGTCCCCGTGGATCCTCCCGTGCCCGCTCCGCCGGTGCCGGTCGATCCACCCGCCCCGGTCGAGCCCCCGGTCCCGGCCGAGCCGAACGCGTCGCCGGTGCCACCGGTCCCCGTGCCGGCCGATCCGCCGGTGGTGCCGCCCGTCGATCCACCCGGCGTGCCGCCGGTGCCGAAGCCCGAACCGCCGGTCGATCCGCCCGTGGAGCCGGTGCCGAACCCGCTGGAGCCACCGGTGCCGGCGCCGCCGGTCGATCCACCGCCAAACCCGCTCGACCCGCCCGTACCGCCCGTGCCACCCGCGCCACCGCCGGGCGTGCCGCCGGTGCCAGAGGGATCACCGGGGCCGCCGTAAGGGTTGTTTTCCATGGTCCGTCTCCCGTGCTGAGCGAAAATGTGGGTACCCGGCGCGCGTGCCGGGCCCCTGCCGACTACGTCATGCACACGCCATGGTTTCGCACGCACCCGCCGTGCCGGTGTTTTCGGGAGATGGTACGAGGGTGCGAAGGTGCGAAGGTGCGAAGGTGCGAAGGTGCGGAGTGCGAGAGTGCGGGAGTGGTGGGGCGGACGCGGATCATCATCCCCCTGTCCCGTACCCTCGTACCTTCGCACGCCGTACCCTTGTACTCCGCACCTTCCGCACGGCCTTTCGCATCGCACGCAACGCATGCCATATTGCACGGTTGCACCGCCCGGGCGGCGGGGCGCGCACTTTCCCGTGGATCTTGAGAACGATGGCGACTGTTGAATTGCCGGCTGCCGGGGCCCCGCTCACGGCGCTCAGCGAAGACGAGATGATGTTCCGCGACGCCGTGCGCCAGTTCGCGGACGAGGCCGTGCGCCCGCGCGTGCACGCCATGGACGAAAAGCAGCAGATGGACCCCGCGCTCATCCCCCAGTTCTTCGAGCTGGGACTGATGGGCATCGAGGTGCCCGAGGAGCACGGCGGCACCGGCGCCTCCTTCTTTACCGCCGCGCTGGTGGTGGAGGAGCTGAGCCGCGTGGACGCCAGCGTGGGCGTGTTCGTGGACGTGCAGAACACGCTCGTCAACAACGCGTTCCTGCGCTGGGGCAGCGAGGACCTGAAGGCCAGGTACCTGCCGCAGCTGGCCAGCGAAAAGGTGGGCGCGTACGCGCTCTCCGAGGCGGGCTCCGGCTCCGACGCCTTCGCCCTGGCCACGCGCGCGGTGCCCGCGGACGGCGGCTTCCGGCTCACGGGGCGCAAGCTGTGGATCACCAACGGCGGCGAGGCGGAGATCTTCATCATCTTCGCCAACGCGGATCCGTCCGCCGGCTACAAGGGGATCACCGCGTTCATCGTGGAGAAGGAGTTCGGCGGGTTCTCCGTGGGCAAGAAGGAGGACAAGCTGGGCATCCGCGCCTCGTCCACCACGGAGCTGATCCTGGAGGACGTGTTCGTCCCCGCCGAGAACGTGCTGGGCGACGTGGGCAAGGGATACAAGACGGCCATCGAAACGCTCAACGAGGGCCGCATCGGCATCGGCGCGCAGATGATCGGCATCGGGCAGGGCGCGCTGGACGCTACCGTGAAGTACGTGCAGGAGCGCGAGCAGTTCGGCAAGCGCATCGGCGACTTCCAGGGCGTGCAGTTCCAGATCGCGCAGATGGCCACGGAGCTGGAGGCGGCGCGGCTGATGGTGTACAACGCGGCGCGCCTCAAGGACGCGGGCCGGCCGTTCCTGCAGGAGGCGGCGATGGCCAAGCTGTTCAGCAGCCAGGTGGCGCAGCGCATCACCAGCACCTGCATTGACCTGTTTGGCGGCTACGGCTTTACCCGCGAGTACCCCGTGGAGAAGTTCTACCGCGACAGCAAGATCGGCACGATCTACGAGGGCACCAGCAACATGCAGCTGCAGACCATCGCCAAGAACCTGATGAAGTAGATCGCGATCGGTCGATGATGGATGGCGAGGGGCACCCGGCTGGCTGACCGGGTGCCCCTCTGCTATTCTCCCCACCGTGGCGGCTCTGGCCACTCCGATAGCCCTGCTCCGTCTCCCGAACC
>DATABT010000692.1:0-3025 GCA_036259455.1 Longimicrobium sp.
TGCGAGGCGATCTCGCCTCGCATCCGCGTTCGGGAGCCGTTCATCCCCCCCACCCGGAGCCTCGCCGGGGTCCCGAGGGGGGGGATCGCCGGCCAGCTGGAGGGTGGAGGATGCCAGCGGGATGCGCGCATCCCTCAGCCCGCGGAGAACGTCGCGGCTGATGCGTCCTTCACCCCCGCTCCACCCCGGCACCCTTCGCCGCGCCGCCGGCACCGGTCACGTCGACGCGGTCCTGGAGCACCTCACCCCTCCTTCGCCGCGCCTGCGGGCGGCGCGGGAAGCCGCAGGCGGAACACCGAGCCGCCGCCCTCCGCGTCGCCGACCGTGATGTCGCCGCCCAGCAGACGGGCGATCCGCCGGCTGGTGGCCAGCCCCAGCCCGTGCCCCTGGGCCGCGCCGTCGTGCAGTCGGTGGAACTCGTCGAAGATCCGCTCCCGCTCCGCCCGGGGAATTCCCGGACCCGTGTCCCGCACGCACAGCTCGATCCAGCGCCCCTCGGCCGGGCCGCCGTCTTCCACCGTACGCGCCTCCAGCACGATCCGGCCCGGCGCGGGCGTGTACTTGATCGCGTTGGAGAGCAGGTTGCCCACGATGCGCAGCACCCGGTTGCGGTCGGTGCTGCACCGGAGCGGCGCGTCCGGCAGAACGGCCTCGAACGCGTGCCCCGCCGCCCGCGCGGTGCCCGCGTACTCGGCCGCCGCCTCGCGTGCGATGGACACCGCGTCGGCCGGGGCGCACGACAGCTGCAGCGTTCCCGCCTCGGCGCGCGAAAAGTCCAGCAGGTCGCTGATCAGCGCCAGCGCGGCCGCGTGGCACCGGCGTATGTTGTCCAGCATTCTGCGCTGCCCGGGCGCGAGCTCGCCCTCCACGCCTTCCTGCAGCAGCTGCGTGTAGCCGTCCGCCGCCCCCAGCGGGTTCTTCAGGTCGTGCGTCACCCCGCGCATCAGCCGCTCGCGCGACTGCGCCAGGCGCCGCGATTCCGCCAGCGCGCGCTCCGCCTCCTCCCTTCGCTCCGCCGCCTCGCGCGCCAGCGTGCGCATGCGGCGGCCGATCCACCCCAGCACCGCCGCGGCCAGCAACGCCGCCAGCGACATGCCCGCGGCAAGGACGTCTTCCCGGCGCTCGGCGGCGCGGATCTGCGACCGGCGGCCCAGCGCGACGGCGGCGATCGTGGAATCCAGCGACCGCGCCTGGAGCAGCGCCTGCTCGTACAGCGGGCGGCCGCGGCTGAGCTGGACGGTGCCTCCCGCCGCGCCGCGGCGCAGCACCGCCTCTTCGTCCACGCTGGCGTGCCACGCGGCGGAGAGCCTCCGCAGCTGGGCCAGGCTGGCGCGGGCGGAGTCGGAGAGCCCCGCCGTGAGCGAATCCAGCGCCGGATACGCGGAGCGCTCCAGCGCCGCTGCCTCGGCGTACGGCCGCGCGTCCACCGAATCCGGGGTGAGGAGGGCGTCGCGAAGCGCCGTCGCCTGCGCCGCAAGGGCGAACTGAACGCGCGTCACCAGCGCGCGGGCCTCGTCCGCGGCCCCGGCCTGCCGGCGCAGGGGCTCCAGGCGGCGCTGCAGCAGCGCGGGCACCACCGCCAGCACCGCCAGCGCGACGAAGACGAAGAGCATGGCCAGCCGCCCGGCCCACGTGGCGTTCGTCAGGTTGCGGGGCGTGCGGCGGCGTTCTTCCATCAACGGGTGAACGGGTGAACGGGTGATGGGATGAAGGGATTCCAGCCTCTCATCGCCCCAGCAGCGGCTGCAGCTCGGCGTAGCGCCGAAGCAGCGCCTCCGCGGAGTCGTCGGTTTCGGCCATCCGCCGGCGCAGCAGCGCGTTGAACCGATCCACCCGCCCGGCGAGCCCCGCGTTGCGAAGCGCGGCGGTCCGCGCCCGCACGTAGCGCCGCTCGATGGCGGCGATCCGCCGCGCCGCCTCGGCGGCCGCGGCGGCATCGGCCGCCTGGATGGCGCGAGCGCGCTGGTCGTGCAGCAGCGGCAGCTTTGCCACGGCGGCCCGCAGCCCGGGGTCGGCGAGCGACATCGCGGCGATCAGCTCCTCGCCCAGCGACTGGTCCATGCTCCGCAAATCGGGATCGAGCAGCGCGCGCTGCTCGATCTCCGCGAGCGCCGCCTCGATGCGCGCCGCCTCAGCCTGCGCCGTTTCGGTGGCGGGCTGCCGCAGCTGCGTGCACGCCGCCAGGCACGCCAGCGCGCAAACGAGTGTCGTGAGGCGTATCGGGGAGACCATTCCTGAAAACCTCCATCAATGCGGGGACGTGCGCCGCCACCCTTCACCGCGTCCGTATCGCTCTGAGGAGGGGGCATCACGCGTTCCGGCACGCGCCGGCGCGGCGGACAGTTGGCGGCCAACGCCACGCGTTGTCGGACGCGGGACAATGCGCCGGCGGAGCACCTCTATCTGGCTGTTTCCTGGAATCTCGCGCGGACTCGGGGCGCGTAAAGTTCAACGCAGAATCCACAGAGAAAAGAAGGAGTCCGCAGAGAAGGACGTCTTCTCCTCCGCGAACTCTCTTTCCACTCTGCGCACTCCGGTTGAATCGTTCCTCCGCTCTGCCCGGGAGATCAGCGGGAGAGGGTGAAACTCGCGCCAGAACAGCCATCCTGAGAGGGCGTCAGAATCTCTTCCGGCAGGATGTCATCCTGAGTCATTCGGCGTTGGGCGCACCCCGTGGGATGAAAGTCGCCCGTGCCGCTGCTGTCATTTCGAAGGAGGCGCCCGCGTGATCGCTGCCGGTGCACGAACTCGTGGCGCCGACTGAGAAATCTACTCGCCCGGGGCAGGTGCGATGGTCCGCTCGATGGACCTCGCCCGGATCCCTTTCTGTTCAGGGAGCCGCCGCGCAAGTCCCTGCCGATGCAGGTCGCGCCGAAAGCGTTGCGCACCATGCAGTTCCGTGAGGACGCTCCCTCAGGATGGGGTCACCTGCTTCTCGGTCGATGAATCTTTAAGGTTCTTCGTCGATTTCGTTGCAGGTAAGCAGGGCGACGCCGAGCTGTCATTTCGAAGGAGGCGCCCACTC
>DATABT010000693.1:0-12063 GCA_036259455.1 Longimicrobium sp.
CCGCCGAGGTGCGCAGGGCGCGGCCGGGGGCGCCGTCCATCCCCTTCCTCTCCAACGTCACGGGAGACTGGATCACCGCCGAGCAGGCCGTGGACCCGGAGTACTGGGTGCGCCACCTGCGCGGCACCGTGCGCTTTGCCGCCGGCGTGGAGCGGCTGCTGGACGACGCCGCGCGCGTGCTGCTGGAGGTGGGCCCCGGCGAAACGCTGGGCACCTTTGCGCGGCGCACCGAGGGCGGCGCGGGGCGCGTCGTGGTCCGCAGCCTTCCCCGCGCCGACAGGCCGGCCGACGCCCGCGTTTCCGTCCTGGAGGCGGCCGGCGCGCTGTGGACGGCGGGCGCGGAGCTGGACTGGTCGGCCATCCGCGGCGGCGAGACGCGCCGCAAGGTTTCGCTTCCCACCTATCCCTTCGAGCGCACGGTGCACCGGGTCAGGCAGCCCGCCGCCGCGCCCGCATCCGCATCCGGCCCGTCCGCGCCGGCCGCGACCGACCCGCATCACCACCAAGAGCCGACACTGATGTCCGCAGGAACCGATACGAACCAGGCCCCGGGGCGCCTGTCCCGGATCACCGGCCGCGTTGCCGGGCTGTTCGCGAAGCTGCTGGGGACGGAGCCCGCGCGGCTGGACATGGCCGGCACCTTCCTGGAGCAGGGCGCCGACTCGCTGCTGCTGATGCAGGCCAGCCGGGTCATCGAGAGCACCTTCGGCAAGCGGGTGCCGTTCCGCCAGCTGCTGGAGGAGCACGCGACCATCCAGGACCTGTCGGCGCACCTGGACGCGGTGCTTCCCGCGGACTTCGCCCTCCCCGGTGACCCCCCCGCCGCCGCGCCCGTCGCCGAGACGCCCGCGGCCCCCGTCCAGCCGGTTGCCGCCGCGCAGCCCGTCGCGGCCGCGCCGGTGGTGCAGGTGCCGGCCGTGTTCGCCGCGCCCGCGGCGGACGCCAGCGGGCTGCAGGAGATCTTCGCCCAGCAGCTGGCCATCATGCAGGCCCAGCTGCTGATGCTGGGCGGCGCGCCCTCGACCGCCGCGCCGGCGGCCGCCCCCGCGCCGGGCAACGGCAAGAACGGACATCACGAGAACGGACATCACGAGCACGGCCACGGCACCGCCAGGAGCCACCACGAGAACGGCCACGGCGGCAACGGCAAGAGCGGCCATCACGAGAACGGCCACGGCGGCAACGGCAGGAACGGCCACGCGGCGGCGCCCACGCGGCTGGAGCGCGTGCAGGCCGCCATCGCCGAGACCGAGAAGCCGGCCGCTTCGCACGGGCCGCACCGCCCGGTGAGCGCCACCATGGGGCTGGGCGGCGGCTACGACGAGCGGCAGAACGCGTACTTCGAGGCGCTGGTCAAGCGCTACACGGCGCGCACCCGCCGCTCGCGCGAGTACGCGGCGGAGCACCGCCCGTACATGTCCGACAACCGCGCGGCGCTCGGCTTTCGCCTGGCCACCAAGGAGCTGATGTACCCCATCGTGGGCGAGCGCTCCGAGGGCACGCGCCTGTGGGACCTGGACGGCAACGAGTACGTGGACTGGACCCTGGGCTTCGGCGTTCACTTCTTCGGCCACCGGCCCCCGTTCATCGTGGAGGCCGTCGACGAGGCGGTGCGCAAGGGCTTCCACACCGGTCCCCAGAGCGACCTGGCCGGCCCCACCGCGCGGCTGTTCGCCGAGCTGACGGGGATGGAGCGCGTCACCTTCTGCAACACCGGCAGCGAGGCGGTGATGACGGCGCTGCGCGTGGCGCGCACCGCCACCGGCCGCGACAAGGTGATGCTCTTCGAGCACTCGTACCACGGCTGCTTCGACGGCATCCTGGCCCGCGCCGGCGCCGACGGCCGCGCCCGCCCCATCGCCCCCGGCACGCCACAGGGGATGGTGGATGACATCGTCATCTTTCCCTACGGCAGCGAAGAGGCGCTGCGGTACCTGCGCGACCACGGCCACGAGCTGGCCGCCGTGCTGGTGGAGCCCATCCAGAGCAACAACCCCCACCTGCAGCCCCGCGAGTTCCTGCACCAGGCGCGCGCGCTCACGGAAAAGAGCGGCACGGCCCTCATCTTCGACGAGATGATCACCGGGCTGCGCATGGGGCTCAGGGGCGCCCAGGGCTTCTTCGGGGTGGAGGCCGACCTGGCCACCTACGGCAAGATCATCGGTGGCGGAATGCCGATCGGCGTGCTGGCCGGCAGGGCGCGGTTCATGGACGCCATCGACGGCGGCCAGTGGAGCTTCGGCGACGACAGCTATCCGACCGCCGACCAGACCTTCTTCGCGGGCACCTTCTGCAAGCACCCGGCGGCCATGGCCGCCGCGCACGCCGTGCTGGTGCACCTGAAGGAGAAGGGCCAGGCGCTGTACGACGAGGTCAACCTGCGCGCCGCGCGCCTGGTGGCCTCGCTGCGCGCCGTGATCGAGGAGGAGGGCGCGCCCGTCCGCATCATCCACGCGCACAGCAACTTCCGCTTCATCATCAAGCCGGGTGAGACGGCGGCGGAGCTGCTGTTCTACCACCTGCTGGAGCGCGGCGTCTACGTCTGGGAGTCGCGCGGCTGCTTCCTGAGCACCGCCCACACCGACGAGGACTGCGACGCCCTGGTGCGCGCGCTGCGCGACAGCATCCACGCGCTGCGCGACGCCGGCTTCATGCCCCCGCCCCCGGGCGGCGGCGCGCGCACGCCCCTGCCCGAGGGAATCACCCTCTTTCCCTCCGCCCACGCCGGCCCGCGCGCGGTTCCGCTGACCCCGGCGCAGCGGCAGATCTGGGTGCACGCCCAGTTCGGCGACGACGCCTCGCGCGCCTACAACGAGCAGATCCTCGTGGGCCTCCGCGGCCGCCCGGACGCGGACGCCCTGCGCGCCGCCGTGGCGGACCTGGCGGCGCACCACGAGTCGCTGCGCACCGTCTTCGACGCGTCGGGCGAGGTGCAGCACGTCCTTTCCGCGCTTGAGGGGCCGCTCCCCGTCTTCATCGACCACTCCACCGGCCCGGCGGATCCCGCCCGGCTGGAGAAGGCGATGGCCGAGGCCGTGGGCGGCGTGTTCGACCTGGAGACGGGCCCGCTGTTCCGCGTCCACCTGCACGCCAACGGGCCGGAGCGCAGCGTGCTGCAGTTCGTCGTGCACCACATCGCCGCCGACGGGATGTCGCTCGACATCCTGCAGCGCGACCTGGAGACGGCGTACGCCGCGCGCAGCCAGGGCCGCGCGCCCGTGCTGCCGCCGGCCATGCAGTTCAGCGAGTACGCGCGCCTGTTCGACGAGCACGCCGCGGCGTACGCGGAGCGCGAGGCGGAGTGGCTGGCGGGCTTCCAGGGCGCGCAGCCCACGGCCCTGCCGTACGACCGGCCGCGGTCGGCCTTTCCCACCAACCGCGCCGGCTACACCGCGCGGATGCTGCCGCCCGCGCTGGCGGGGCAGATCCGCGAGCTGGGGCGGCGCCAGGGGACCACGCCGTTCATGACGCTGGCCGCCGGCGTGCTGGCCACCCTGCACCGCATGACCGGCCAGGACGACCTGGTGATGGGCATCTCCTCTTCCGGCCGTCCCTTCGAGGGCGCCGGCTCGCTGGTGGGGCACTGCGTGGAGGTGCTCCCCGTCCGCAGCCGCGTGCAGGCGGACACGGGGACGCAGCGCTTTCTGAAGCAGGTGCGCGGCTGGCTGCTGGACGCGTACGAGCACGAGGTGTTCACCTGGGGCCGCCTGCACGAAAAGCTGGACCGCCCGCGCGACCCCGCCGCCGCGCCGCTGATCGCGGTGGAGATCAACATGGAGCCCGCGGCCTCCGTCGAGGCGGCCGGCAAGCCGACGTTCGCCGGGATCGAGCTGGAGCCGGTGACGCGCGTCGCCGCGCCCTCCACCCGCTGGGACATTCACATCGACGCGGTGGACGGCGGCGACCGCATGGTTCTGCACACCACCTTCAACGCCGACCTGCTGGAGCAGGCCACGGTGGAGCGCATCCTGGCCCGGGTGGAGCGGGCGCTGGAGCAGATCGCGTCGGGCGATGACCTGCCGCTGGCGCAGCTGGAGCTGGGGGGCACGGAGGAGCGCACGCAGCCGCTGGACGAGTGGAACCGCACCGCCACGGAGTACCCGGCGGACGCGTGCGTCCACCGGATGTTCGAGGCGCAGGCCGCCCGCACGCCCAACGCCACGGCGCTGGTGTGCGAGGAGCAGCGCTATACCTGGCAGGCGCTGAACGAGCAGGCCAACCGCCTTGCCCACCGCCTGCGGGCCATGGGCGTGGGGCCGGACGTCCCCGTGGCCCTCTGCTTCGAGCGCGGCGCGGAGATGATCGTCGCGCTCCTCGGCGTGCTGAAGGCCGGCGGCGCCTACGTGGCGCTGGACACGGCCCTCCCCGCCGAGCGCCTGGCCTTCATGCTCTCGGATTCCGGCGCGGCCGCGCTGGTGACGCGCACGGACCTGGCCGGCAGGCTGGCCGCCGGCGCCGTCCCCGTGATCTGCCTGGACGAGGCGGGCGCGCTGGCGGGGGAGAGCACGTGGGACCCGGCGGGCGGCGCAAAGGCGTCCGATCTCGCTTATCTGGTCTACACCAGCGGCAGCACCGGCACGCCCAAGGGCGTGGCCGTGGAGCACCGCCAGCTGGCCAACTACCTGTTCGGCCTCAAGGAGCGGCTGGGCCTGGAGGAGGGCGCCAGCTTCGCCACCGTCTCCACGCTTTCGGCGGACCTGGGGAACACCGTCGTCTTCTCCGCGCTGGCCTGGGGCGGCACGCTCCACGTCCTCGCCGAGAAGCGGATCTTCAGCGGCGACGACGTGGCGGAGTACTTCGCCGCCAATCCGGTGGACGTGCTCAAGATCACCCCGTCGCACCTGGCGGCGCTGCAGGCCGGCGGCGACCCGGCGCGCGTGATGCCGCGCCGCTGGCTGGTGCTGGGCGGCGAGGCCTCGTCGCTGGCCTGGGTGGATTCGCTCCTCACGGCGAAGCCCGGGTGCGCCGTCTTCAACCACTACGGGCCCACGGAGACCACCGTCGGCGCGCTCACCTTCCAGGTGACGCCCGAGCGGCCGGAGACGCAGTCGCGGACGCTGGTGCTGGGCCGTCCGCTTCCCAACTACCAGGTGTTCGTCGTCGACGCCGACCTCAACCCCGTCGCCGTGGGGACGGCGGGCGAGCTGCTGATCGGCGGCGCCGGCGTGGCGCGCGGCTACCTGCGCCGCCCGGAGCTCACG
Organism: Longimicrobium sp.; assembly: GCA_036259455.1. Classification (GTDB taxonomy): domain Bacteria; phylum Gemmatimonadota; class Gemmatimonadetes; order Longimicrobiales; family Longimicrobiaceae; genus Longimicrobium. Next base: position 5,202 of record DATABT010000693.1, read on the forward strand.
GCCGAGCGTTTCATCACCAACCCCTTCGGTGAAGGCCGCCTGTACCGCACGGGCGACCGCGTCCGCATGCTGCCGGACGGGAACGTGGAGTTCCTGGGCCGCATGGATGACCAGGTAAAGATCCGCGGCTTCCGCGTGGAGCCGGGCGAGGTCGCGGCCGTGCTGCGCAAGCACGAGGGCGTGGACGACGCGGTCGTCATCGCCCGCGAAGACGACGAGGGCGAGCCGCAGCTGGTGGCGTACGTCGCCGGGGCCGCGCAGGAGACCGCCATGCGCGAGTTCCTGAGGCAGGCGCTCCCCGAGTACATGGTCCCGCCGGTCTTCGTCACCCTGGACCGGCTGCCGCTGAACGCCAACGGCAAGGTGGATCGCGCCGCGCTCCCCGCGCCCGCGACCGCCGTGGCTGCCGACGCGGCCGCGCCGGAGAAGGGCTTCGTGGCGCCGCGCACGCCGGTGGAAGAGGTGCTGGCGGACATCTTCTGCCAGGTCCTGCAGGTGGAGCAGGTGAGCGTGTTCGACGACTTCTTCGCGCTCGGCGGGCACTCGCTCAAGGCCACCCGCGTGGGCGCCCGCGCCAGGTCCGTGCTGGGCGTGGCCCTGCGGCCGCGCGACGTCTTCGAGGGACCCACCGTCGCCAGGCTGGCGGAGCGGGTGGAGGCCATCCGCGCGAAGGAGGCGGGGGGGGAGCCGCCCGCGGCGCTCCCCGGGCCGGATGCGGTGGAGGAGGTAGTGGTGGACACCTTCGTGGCGCCCCGCACGCCGGTGGAAGAGGTGCTGGCCGGCATCTTTGCCGACGTGCTGAAGGTGGAGCGCGTGGGCGTGGACGACAGCTTCTTCGAGCTGGGCGGGCACTCGCTCAAGGCGACCCGCGTGGGCGCCCGGGCCAGGGCCGTGTTCGGCGTGCGCGTGGGGCCGCGCGACCTGTTCGAGTGCCCCACCGTCGCGAAGCTCGCGGCGCGCGTGGAGGAGATCCGCGCGGCGCAGGCGGCGGCCGCGGCGCCTGCGCCTGCCGCCCCCGCCGCGCCGGTGGAGGAGCCGCAGGTCGCCCCGCGCACGCCGGTGGAAGAGGTGCTGGCCGGCATCTTCGCCGACGTGCTGAAGAAGGAGAAGGTGAGCATCCACGACTCCTTCTTCGACCTGGGCGGCCACTCGCTCAAGGCCACCCGCGTGGGCGCCAGGGCCAAGGCCGTGCTCGGCGTGCGCGTCGGGCCGCGCGACCTGTTCGAGAATGACACCGTCGCGAAGCTCGCGGCGCGCGTGGAGGAGATCCGCGCCGCCCAGGCGGCGGCCGTGACGCCCGCGCCCGCCGCGCCCGCCGAGGCGGTGGAGGATCCGCACGTCGCGCCACGCACGCCGGTGGAAGAGGTGCTGGCGGAGATCTTCGCCGGCGTGCTGAAGCGGGAAAAGGTGAGCATCCACGACTCCTTCTTCGACCTGGGCGGGCACTCGCTCAAGGCCACGCGCGTGGGCGCCCGTGCCAAGGCCGTCTTCGGCGTGCGCGTGGGGCCGCGCGACCTGTTCGAGTGCCCCACCGTGGCGAAGCTGGCCGAGCGGGTGGAGGCGATCCGCGCAGAGCAGATGGGGCTGCTGCCGCCGGTGACGCCGGTGGAGCGCAGGCCCGAGATGCCACTCTCGTTCGCCCAGGAGCGCCTGTGGTTCCTGGACCGGCTGCAGCCGGGGAACACCGTGTACAGCCGCCCGCTGGCCCTGCGGCTGCGCGGCACGCTGAACGCGCCCGTCATGGAGCGCGCGCTGGCCGAGCTGGTGCGCCGCCACGAGGTGCTGCGCACCGTCTACGCCGAGCGCGACGGGACCCCGGTGCAGGTGATCCAGCCCGCGGGCGACTTCACCCTCCCGGTGACGGACCTGACGTCGATCGATGACGAGGCCGCGCGCGAAGAAGAGGCCCGGCGGCTGATCGCCGAGGACGCGCTGCGGCCGTTCGACCTGGCCGCCGGCCCGGTGTTCCGCCCCGCGCTGCTGCGCGTGTCGTCCGACGACCACGTCCTCCTGCTGTCGCAGCACCACGTGGTGAACGACGGGTGGAGCCTGGGCGTGATGCTGGGCGAGCTGCAGGCGCTGTACGCGGCGTTCCTGGAAGGACGGACGTCGCCCCTGCCCGCGCTGAGGGTGCAGTACGCCGATTACGCCGCCTGGCAGCGCGAGCACGTGGCCGGGCAGGTGCTGGACCGGCAGCTGGCGTGGTGGAAGGACCGCCTGGCGGGCGCCCCGGCGCTGCTGGAGCTCCCCACCGACCACGCCCGTCCGGCGGTGCCCTCGCACCGCGGCGCCGAGGAGACGGCCGTCGTTCGCAAGGACGTGCTGGAGCGGCTGAACGCGCTGGCCCGCCAGGAGGGCGGGACCCTGTACATGGTGCTGCTGGCCGCCTTTCAGCTGCTGCTCGCCAGGTACGCGGGCACCGAGGACGTGGTGGTGGGCAGCCCCATCGCGGGGCGCACCAGCGACGAGCTGGAGGGGCTGATCGGCTTCTTCGTCAACACGCTGGCCATGCGCACCGACCTTTCCGGCGATCCCAGCTTCCGCGAGCTGCTGGGACGGGTGCGGGAGATGACGCTGGCCGCGTACGAGCACCAGGACGTTCCCTTCGAAAAGCTGGTGGAGGCGCTGGCGCCGGATCGCTCGCTGTCCCACTCGCCGCTGTTCCAGGTGATGTTCACCCTGGCCAACGCCCGCGAGGGCGCCGGCCTGGGGCTCCCCGGCCTGACGGCCGAGTACCTGAGCCAGGACACCGGCACCGTAAAGTTCGACCTCACGCTGCACTGCGGCGAGTTCGGCGGCGGCCTGCACGCCACCCTGGGCTACCGCACCGAGCTGTTCGAGCGCGACACCGCGCTGCGCATGCTGGGCCACCTGGAGCGCGTGCTGAACGAGGTGTCGGCAAACCCCGACCTGCGCCTGTCGCAGGTGGGCCTGCTGGCGGACGCGGAGCGCGCCCTCGTGGTGGAGGAATGGAACGCGACGGACGCGCCGTACGCCATGGACGCGTGCACGCACCATTTGTTCGAGGCGCAGGCGGAGCGCACCCCGGACGCGGTGGCGGTGAGCTCGGAGCAGGAGACGCTGACGTTCGCCGAGCTGAACGCGCGGGCCAACCGGCTGGCGCACCACCTGATCGGGCTGGGCGTGGGTCCCGACGTGTGCGTGGGGATCTGCATGGAGCGCGGGGTGGAGATGGCGGTGGGGCTGCTCGGCGTCCTGAAGGCCGGCGGCGCCTACGTGCCGCTGGACCCCGACTACCCGGCCGACCGGCTGTGCCACATGGTGGAGGACTCCACCCCCGCCGCGCTGCTGGCGTGCGGCGTGTCCGACGCGCTGGTGGCGGAGCTGGTGGGCGAGAGCGGCATGCCCGTGATCCGCTTCGAGACCGACGCGCACGCGTGGGCGGAACTGCCGGACGCCAACCCGGCGCGGACGGACGTGCGTCCGGACCACCTGGTCTACGTCATCTACACCTCCGGCAGCACCGGACGGCCCAAGGGGGTTATGAACCACCACGGCTGCCTGGTGAACCGGCTGGTCTGGGGCGTCCGCGGCTTCGAGCTGACGGCGGACGACGTGCTGCTGTGCAAGACGTCGCTCAGCTTCGACGGGCACGTGCGCGAGACGTTCCTTCCCTGGAGCGTGGGCGCGCGGGTGGTGATGGCGCGCCCCGGCGGGCACCGCGACCCCGACTACCTGCTGGACGCGATCCGCGCCGGGGGCGTGACCACGGTGAACATGAACGCCTCCATGCTGCTGGTGCTGCTGGAGCACCCGCGGCTGGAGCTGTGCGCGGGGCTGCGGCAGGTGTTCTCCGGCGGCGAGGCGCTTCCCGGCGCCGCGCTGCTCCGGTTCCGCGAGCGGCTGCCGGAAACGGTGCTGCACAACCTGTACGGCCCCTCCGAGGCCGCCACCGCCCTGGTGGCGCTGCACTGCGGGCCGGAGCAGGCGCGCGCCACCGTCCCCATCGGCAAGCCCATCGCCAACACCCGGGCCTACCTGCTGGACCCCGCCGGCAACCCCGTTCCCGTGGGCGTGGTGGGCGAGGTGTACATGGGCGGCCACGGCGTGTGCCGCGGCTACCTGGCCCGCCCGGCCATCACGGCGGAGCGCTTCGTCCCCGACCCGTTCGGGGGCGAGCCCGGCGCGCGCCTGTACCGCACCGGCGACCTGGGCCGCTGGCTGGCCGACGGGTCGGTGGAGTTCCTGGGACGCAACGACTTCCAGGTGAAGGTGCGCGGCTTCCGCATCGAGCTGGGCGAGGTGGAGGCCCGCGTGGCCGAGCACCCCGGCGTGCGCGAGGCGGCGGTGATGGCCCGCGCGGACGCCACCGGCGAGAACCGGCTGGTGGCGTGGTACACGGGCGCCGAGTGGGTGGACGCGGCCGCGCTGCGGGCGCACCTCTCCGAGCGGCTGCCGGACTACATGGTCCCCGCCGCCTTCGTGCGGATGGAGCGCTTTCCCCTCACCCCCAGCGCCAAGCTGGACCGCGGCGCGCTGCCGGAGCCGGAGGGCGACGCGTTCGTCACCCGCGCCTTCGAGGCGCCCGCGGGCGACACGGAGACCGCCGTCGCCGGCATCTGGGCCGACGTGCTGGGGGTGGAGAAGGTGGGCCGCTGGGACCACTTCTTCGAGCTGGGCGGGCACTCGCTGCGGGCGGTGATGGTCATCTCCCGCGTGCGGCGGGCCCTGGGCGTGGACGTGGCGCTGGGCGAGCTCTTTCTGCGCCCCGTGCTGGCCGACTTTGCCCGCGGGGTGGAGCGCGGCACGGGCGGCGACCTGCCGGCCATCGAGCGCGTCTCCCGCGAGGCGCCCCTGGCCCTCTCCTTCGCGCAGCAGCGGCTGTGGTTCCTGGAGCGGATGGGAAGCGTGGGCACCGCGTACAACGTCCCGCTGCGCCTGCGCCTGCGCGGCACGCTGGACCGCGACGCGCTCGCCCGCGCGCTGGACCGCATCGTGGAGCGGCACGAGGCGCTGCGCACCGTGTTCGCGCAGCAGGACGGCGAGCCGGTGCAGCGCATCCTCCCGGTGGAGGAGTGCCGCTTCGCCCTGCCGGAGCACGACCTCACGGACCACGCGGACGCCGACGGCGCGCTGCGCGGGATCATGGCCGACGAGGCGGGCGCGCCGTTCGACCTGGAGCGCGGCCCCGTCATCCGCGGGCGGCTGGTGCGCCTGGCGGCCGACGACCACGTGCTGCTGGTCACCATGCACCACATCGTCAGCGACGCGTGGAGCGTGGACGTGCTGGTGAGCGAGCTGAGCGCGCTGTACCGCGCCTTCGTGTCCGGCGAGTCCGATCCGCTGGCGCCCCTGCCGGTGCAGTACGCCGACTACGCGGCCTGGCAGCGGCGCTGGCTGGACGGCGGCGTGCTGCAGGCGCAGGCCGACTACTGGACGCGGGCCCTGTCCGGCGCGCCGGAGCTGCTGGCGCTGCCGGCGGACCGCCCGCGTCCCGCGCAGCAGGACTTTGCCGGCGCACGGGTGGAGATGGAGCTGGACGAGGCGCTGACGGAGGGACTCAAGCGCCTGAGCCAGCGGCACGGCACCACGCTCTTCACCACGCTGATGGCGGCGTGGGCGGCGGTGCTGGGCCGGCTCTCCGGCCAGTCCGAGGTGGTGGTGGGCACGCCCTCCGCCAACCGCGGGCGCCCCGAGATCGAGGGGCTCATCGGCTTCTTCGTCAACACGCTGGCCCTGCGGGTGGACCTCTCCGGCGCGCCCACCGTGGCGCAGCTGCTGGAGCGGGTAAAGACGCGCTCGCTGGAGGCGCAGCAGCACCAGGACATCCCCTTCGAGCGGGTGGTGGAGCGGGTGCAGCCCGCCCGCACCCTGGCGCACAGCCCGCTCTTTCAGGCGGTGCTGGCGTGGAGCAACACCCCCGGCGGATCGCTCGACCTTCCCGGCCTCACCCTGGGCGCCGTGGACGCCGCGGCGCAGCAGACGGCCAAGTACGACCTGTCGCTGGGGCTGCAGGAGCTCGGCGGGCGCATCGTGGGCGGCGTGACCTACGCCACCGCGCTCTTCGACGCCGCCACGGTGCGGCGCTGGCTGGGCTACCTGCGCAACGTGCTGGCGGCCATGGCGGCGGATGACGCCCGGCCCGTGCACGCCCTGCCCTTGATGGACGAGGCGGAGCGCACGCTGGTCGTCGACGGGTGGAACCAGACGTCGCGCGACTATCCCGGCGACGTCTGCCTGCACGAGATGTTCGCCGCCCGCGTGGCCGAGCGGCCGGACGCCGTGGCGCTGGAGTGGGACGACGAGCGGCTGACGTACGCGCAGCTGGACGAGCGCACCAACCGCCTCGCCAACTTCCTCGTGCGCCAGGGCGTGGGGCCCGACGCCCGCGTCGGCGTCCTGCTGGAGCGGGGGACGGAGATGATCGTCTCCCTGCTGGCCATCCTCAAGGCGGGCGGCGCCTACTTCACCCTGGACCCGGCGTACCCCGCCGAGCGGCTGCGGCTGATGCTGGCCGACGCCGACGCCCCAGTCGTCATCTCCCGCGGCGACCTGGCCGGCAGACTCGAATCGGACGGGCTGCGCATCGTCTCCCTGGACGGCGAGGCGAAGGCCATCGCCCGCGCCTCGGCCAGGACGCCCAACCGCGGCGCGACGCCCGAGAACCTGGCGTACGTCGTGTACACCTCCGGCAGCACCGGCACCCCAAAGGGGGTGATGGTGAGCCACCGCAACGTGGTGCAGCTGGTGGTGGGGACGGACTACGTCTCCTTCGGCCCCGGCGACCGCATCGCGCAGGCCTCCAACGCCAGCTTCGACGCCATCGCCTTCGAGACCTGGGGCGCGCTGCTGAACGGCGCCACGCTCGTCGGCGTCGGCCGCGACGTGCTCCTGTCGCCCC
>DATABT010000694.1:0-5994 GCA_036259455.1 Longimicrobium sp.
CTCACCCGTGCTGGTGATCCGGCCCGCGGCTCGGTCCTCGACCCGCTTCTGTGCGGCGCATCCGGAGGCGGGTCCCGGGACGTGCGGCCAGCCATGAGCGTGGGTGAGTAGATTTCTCAGTCGGCGCCATGGAAATCCTGCACGGGCTGAGTTCGGTGCAGGCGCCTCCTTCGAAATGACAGTCAGCGTCGGGTCTGTTTACCTGCAACAAAATCGACGAAGAACCTTTGTTGGGCACGGTGGGCGAGGTTTACGAGCCCGGTGGGGGCGGTCGCGGGCCTGGGATCGTGCAGGAACCATCTCCCCTCACCGCGAGGAACGAGCGGGGAGGGGACGGGGAGGGGCGCCTGTCGGGCAAACCACCACGCGGGGTGGGTCGCTTCCCTATCCTGCGCCGGGAGAGCGCCGATTAGCTTGCGCGTCACACCTCCCGGCATGGGCCCGGGACGGCGGACGAAAACGCGCGCGAGGAGGCGGGCGATGGGCGACACAGGCGCTCCGGCCATCGTGGTCGGCGCAGGGATCGGCGGGCTGTCAGCGGCCATCGCACTGCGCCGCGCGGGTGTCCAGGCGGACGTGTACGAGCGCGCGCCGGAGTTGCGCGAGGTGGGCGCCGGCATCAGCCTGTGGCCCAACGCCACCCGCCAGCTGCGCCGCTGGGGGCTGCTCGACGAGATCCTGCGCCGCGGCTTTCGCTTCGTGGACGGCGAGATGCGCACGCCGCGCGGCGCCCGTCTGGCCGCCATGCCGCTCCCCGCCGCCGACGCGCCCGCCGTCCTCATCCACCGCGCCGACCTGCACGCCGTCCTCGCCGACGCGCTGCCGCCCTGGGCCATCCGCACCGGCGCGGAGTTCGGCCACCTCACCGAATCCGCGGAGGGCGTGGAGGCGGACTTCGGCGAAGCGGGGACGGTGGAGGGCGCGTTCGTCGTGGGCGCGGACGGACTGTGGTCCGCCGTGCGCCGGCAGGTGCTGGGGGATGGGGAGCCCGTCTACCGCGGCTATCCCGTCTGGCGCGGCGTGGCCCGGGCGGGCGCGGTGGAGTGGCCCACGCTCACGGAGACGCTGGGGCGCGGCCTCCGCTTCGGCATCGTGCCCATCGGCGGGGGGCGGGTGGCGTGGTGGGCCACGGCCAACGAGCGGGACGGGGTGGACGACGGCGCCGAGGGAAGCAAGGCCAGGCTGCTGCGCCTGTTCGGGGAATGGCATCGCCCCATCCCGCAACTCATCGAGGCCACGCCGGACGACGAGATCCTCAAGAACGGCACCTACGACCGGCCGCCGGTACGCCGCTGGGGCCGCGGACGCGTGACGCTGCTGGGCGACGCGGCGCATCCAACCACGCCCAACCTGGGGCAGGGGGGATGCATGGCGATCGAGGACGCGGCCGTGCTGGCCCGCTGCCTCACCGAGACCGAAGACGTGCCGGCCGCGCTGCGCGCCTTCGAGCGGCGCCGGTTCCGCCGCACCGCGTGGATCACGCGCGAGTCGCTGCGCTACGGACAGATGGCGCAGTGGCAGCACGCCGCCGCCGTCCGCGTCCGCGACCTGCTCCTCCGCGCCACGCCGGCCGCTGTGGTGCGGGGCACCATGGGCCGCATGTTCGCGTTCGACGCGTGAAGAGAAGTGCGTGAGTGCGGTCGTGCGTCACTGCGGAAGTGGGAGATACCGCATTCACGCACTACCGCACCAGGTGGAACCGCTCCTGGCGCGAGAGGACCCAGCGGCGCGTGCCGTCGGCGTCGAGCCAGGCGTCTTCTTCCAGCGCCATGCGCACGGGCTGGTTGTTCCACTCGGGGACGGGCGTGGTGGCCTGCAGCTCGATGCTGAACCACGTGTTGGGGCGGATGGCCACGTCGCCCCGGCCTACCACGCCGTCCTGCCGGTCCCACAGCCCGATCAGCGGCCCGGCGCCGTGTCCGTGGTCGCCCACGGGGTGGCTGTACACGGTGCCGTCGATCCCTTCCGCGCGCATCCGCTCGCGCGTCGTCCGCAGCACCTCGTTGCCGGTGCGGCCGGGGCGCATCTCCTCCATCAGCAGGTCCTGCAGGCGGTTGGCGCGGCGCAGGGCCGCGTACATCCCCGGGGGCGCGTCGGTCTCGCCCTCGCGCAGCACGTAGCCCATGTGCTGCGTGTCCGTGTTCAGCCCCAGCGCCGTCACCCCGAAGTCCGTGTGCAGCACGTCGCCGCGCTGGATGACGGGATTGGCGCTGTCCCCCATCTCCACCCCCGCCCGCTGCACGGTGACGGACGGCTGGAACCAGGTCTCCAGGCCCACGTCGTTCAGCCGCTGCCGCATCCACCAGACGACGTCTTCCGTGCGCGTTTCGCCGGGGGTGATGACCTCCGACGAGAAGGCGGTGCGGATGATGTCGTGCGCCAGCCGCTGCATGCGCTCGTAGGTGGGCATCATCTCCGGCAGCCGCTCTTCCAGGTAGTGCAGCGCCAGCAGCTCACGCCGCACGATGCGCCCGCGGTACTCCGCCGGCAGCGCCTCCTGCAGCTGCTCCCACTCGCCCGCCGTCAGCCCGTCGGAAAAGGCGTGGGTGTGGGAGATGTTGACGGCGATGTTGCGCGGATCGCAGTCCTGCACGACCGGCGGAAGCAGGCGCCACTGGTCCGGCCCGTACGGCTCCGCGGGGCGCACCGTGGCGCCGGCCGCGCCGGTGGCCGCGTTGGGATCGCGCACCACGCGGTACAGCCCGCCCTGCGCGCTGCCGCCAATGGCGATGCGCTCCACGCCGCGCTCCGGCCCACGATCGCAGAACACGTAGATGGTCCGCCGCCGCGCCGCCATCGTCGTCGGCGAAACCAGCGCCCAGAACACCGGGTCCTCCGTGTACTCGCGCACGGGGATGATCCACATCTGCACGTCCTGCTCGCGCATGATGCGCGGCAGCACCCGCTCCAGCCGCAGCCGAAGCCACTCCTGCCGCACCGCCGCCTGCTCCCGCAGCGTGCCGAACGGCCGTTCCTGCGCCGCGATGGGGTTCGGGGCGGCGGCCAGCGTGAGCGCGGCGAGGGCGAGCGTGGGCGCGAGGCGCATGGGAGTGCGAAAGTGCGAGAGTTGCGAAAGTGCGAACGTGAAAAGCGGGATGGAGTGTAGGGCGGGGGGAGGTGGATCGGCAAGAAATTCGGGATGCCGGTGGGTGGTGGTCGCGACATATCCCCCGGTGGGCGCCGAGGAGCGGACTCGCGGAGCGAATGGGATTCGCCGCTGGAAAATCGCAAAGTCCGCCTGCGCGGGCGTGGTCGACGGTTCTGCGCGTTTGCGCGTGCAAAGAGGATTCGCACGGTAGATCTCTCGGTCGCGCGCAGGGCTTGCGGCAAGGGCCGGGTTCGCGCGGAGCTCCTTCGAAGATGACGGCAGTGCTTGCAGATGCGAGCTCGAAGCCTCGTATGGCGAGGAACGAGCCGGGACGGGGCTTCTGGCATTTCGAGCCACGGCTTCAGCCGCCCTCCTGCTCGCGCGAGGCGAACCCTCCGTATCCAACCCCCCTGACCTCGATCCGCTCACCCGGCCGGCCGCCACACTGGATGGTGGAGCCAACATCCATCCACCGCAACCCCGTGTAGATGATGGCCTGAGGAGCACTTAGGCGCCGTCTCATCCGTTTCCCGAATGGATGGCGAAGAAGATGGCGAAGGAATTGCAACGCGTGGTGGACGGCGTTCACAGCGTTCCACCCGCACGAGCCGCCCGATGATCGCATCCGCCGTGACCCGCCCCGATCGCACGCTCCCCGCCGGAGCGCGGCTCATCGCCCTGGCGCCGCAGGCGGCCCACGCCGTTCGCGTGCTCGCCACCGCCAGTGAGGGCGCCGCGCTGGCCGCGCTCCTGCCGCCCAACGGCGAAGACCCGGCCGACAGGGTTGCGCGCGACGCGGCGTCGCTGGCGGAGCGCATCGTGGCGCACGTGGTCGATGCGCCCGGCGCCCCCTCCGCCGAGGCACTGGGCTCCGCGGCGGCGCGCCTGCACGGGACCATGGAGCGGCTGCGGCGCACGCTCCCCTTCCATGCCTCGGAGCAGCTTCCCCGGCCGGAATCCGTGCCGGTCGCGCTGGCGTCGGAGTGGCTGGTGGAGGCGGCGCTGGAGCACCACCGCCACGCGCTGATGCTGCTGGCGCACCCGCGCTACGAACTGGTCGCCGGCATCCGGGCGCTGGAGCCGGCGGAGGCGCTGGCGCGGACGGCGGAACGCGTGCTGGGGATGGCGGAGACGTGGGCGGCGCACGACCCGCTGCTGGAGCTGGAGGTGGAGGCGGCGTACTGGCTCGGCGACCGGTGGAGCGCGGAGGACGACGAGGGGGACGCGGGGCTGCGCTCCGTCCATCGGCGCATGGAGTGGGCGCTGGCGGAGCGCCCCACGCTGGCGCATGGCGAGCCGGTCGTGGCCACCCTGCTCGCCTCGGACGAGGGCGGACGCTGGCCATCGGCGCGGCGGACCGCGGCTCGAGCGCTGGTGGATTCGGTCGCCGGCGCGTTCCAGGTGCTGCTACGGGTGGATGATGAGATCGCGCTCGTGCGGTCGCTGCTGGACGGCCGCGAGCTGCGCATTCGCGATCCGCACGACGAGGTGCACCCCGGGCGGGTGATGCTGGGCCGCGCGCTCCCGCTGAACACCCGCGAGCACGTCTTCACCCTGTCCACCGAGCTCGTCTCCATCCATTCGCCGCAGGAGCTGCGCGCGCTGGAGGCGGATCTGCGCGCCTTCGCCCGCCGGCTGCCGCTCGCCGCGGCGCTGGAGGCGACGATCGCGGACGGGCTGTGGGGCGCGCGCATCCCGCGCGTCATCCCGCCCGCCGCGGACGCGGAGGACGCCCTCGCCCGCATCGAGGAGCTGCGCGGCGTGCTGCTGGAGCGCGGCATCGCCCGCACCGTGCCGCCCGTCGACATCCCCCGCGTGCCGCGCATTCCGGCCGGCGCCGAAGTAGACCTGCTCGCCTTGCCCGTGGACCGCGTGCTGCGCGCCTGGATCACCGCGCTGGTGGAGGCGTCGGACGAGCGCGCGGCGGATCGGCACGGGGCGCCGCGGCCGGCGGAGGAGCGCTACGGCACCTGAGGCGGGGCCGGCCCTTGAGCCGGAGCGGCTGAAACCGCCGCTACAACCGCGGAAAGCCCCGCAAACTGCGCGGGGCTTCAACCGCACCAACGCCGCACCCGTGCGTCAGGGCGGCGTTCTGCACGAGCGGTCCGCGCAGGCGGACATCACGTCGTCTTCGCCGCGATTTCAATTCGATCGCCCCGGCGGGGGACCGGCGGGCAACACCCCGGTCGCGGAGAAACGAACAAAGGACGCGGAGATGGCATCGAGCCCCTCCGCGTCCTCTCTCCCTCTCGTTTTCCCCGCGGCCTCCGCGCGACGCCGTTCCTCAGTCGGGTTGCGGGCGGCCGTCGCCGCGGTAGCGCTCCAGGCCGGTGCCCAGGACGCGGCGGGAGTAGCCGTTCTCCGGGTTGCGGCCGCGGCGCAGGTCGCGGTCCACGGCGCCTTCGCCGCGGTTGTACGCCAGCAGCGCCAGGCGCAGGTCGCCGTACTTGTCGATCAGGCGCCGCAGGTAGCGGAAGCCGGCCGCCAGGTTGGCCTCAGGCTGCATGATGCGCTCCGGCGTGGTCATCCGCCGGTCCAGCCAGCGCGCGGTGTACGGCATCAGCTGCGTGAGGCCCAGGGCGCCGGCGTGGCTGCGGGCGCGGGGGTTGAAGTTGCTCTCCGCGCGCACCAGGCGGAACCCCAGGTCCGGGTCCAGCCCCTGCGCCTCGGCCGCGTCCTGGATGGTGCGCGCCAGCTGCGGGCTGATGCGGTAGCGCATGGCGAAGGCCATGGGCCCGCCGTCCAGCGTGCGCAGCCGCCGCGCGCTGTCGCGCAGCCAGCGCCAGAAGTCGTTCCCCTCCGGCCGCTCCACCGCCGGGAGCGCCTTTTCCCGCGGGGCCTCGGCCCGGTGCGGGGGCTGGGGCGCGGGCGCCGGGGTCTCCGCCTGCTGCGCGCCCGCCGGCGCC
>DATABT010000695.1:0-5960 GCA_036259455.1 Longimicrobium sp.
TTCTGGCGATGCTCACGGTGCAGGGCTTCAAGTTCACGCGCACCATCTTCCGGCGGCACCGGCCGGACTTCACCCGGCTCATCGGCACGGGCGGGATGCCGTCGGCGCACTCGGCGTCCGTTACCGCGTTGAGCGTGGGCGTCGGAATCGGGCAGGGGTGGGGCTCGCCGATCTTCGCGGTGGCGGCGTTCTTCTCGGTCATCACCATGTACGACGCCACGGGCATCCGCCGCGCGGCGGGCAAGCAGGCGCGCATGCTGAACCGCCTGGTGGAAGACCTCCGCGCGCACCACACTATCGACCCCGAGCGCCTGGCCGAGCTGCTGGGCCACACGCCGCTGGAGGTGCTGGTGGGCGCACTGTACGGCGCCCTGCTCGCCTTCCTGCTGCACCCGTAGCAATCCTTCGCATCACCTGATCTTGCGGTCCCGCGTGCCCATGGGTGCGCGCCGCTGCGTAGCGCCCGCCGCTGCTCGCGTTCCGGCCGACGCGAAGAATGTGGAGGGATTTCATGGCACGACCCGGCTCCATTCCCATCACCGAATTCCCCGTCTCCGCGCAGTCGGCGCATGGCGGCTTGCAGACGCCCGACGAGCTCCTGCTGCGCGCCGCCGAGCGTGGCGTGCAGGACTACATGCGCGTCGCGTTCGGCTTTGGCCTTCCCGCGGCAGGAGGATTCATCGGCTCGTTCTTCGCCCTTTTGTCGGGCGAGCCGTTCATGCCGCTCGTAATGGGCACGGCCGTTTGCTATGCCGCGGCCTTGTGGTTCGTGCGGCCCCACCTCCCGGGCCGGACGGTGCTCTGGATCCGCCGGTTCAACCAGGGCGATCGGGCAAGAAGACTGCAGGAGATGGTGGCCTTTGCCACGACGCCGACGGGAAACTTCATCACGCTGGCGGACGGCGACGTGATGACGGAAAGCGAAAACCCGCTGATCGGGCAATGGTATTTCGCGGTCATGGTGGGTGTGGGCTTCCTGGTGTGGCTGTACCTGGAGAATGATCCGGCGTGGGTGGCGGGACCGGCGGTGGGCGTGTTGTGGTACGCCGTTTACCGCGGGCTTGCGGCGTGGGCACGGCGGCGCGCGCTCACGGAGCGGAACATGGAGAAGGAGTTCGGGCGCGCAATCCGTGCCGCCAGATGGCACATGGGCGCGAAGTCGGTCTTTCGCTGCCCCCGGCAGGGCGGCCTCTGGATGCAGGCGATCCGCTTTGTCAGCAACCACGTGGGTGCGGTGATCATCTTTGCCGACGAAGCGTCGCCGGGTCTGAGCTTCGAGATCGATCTTCTGCTGGAAAGCGGGCGCCTGGGTCCGCGGAACATGGTCATCCTTCACTCGGGCCCGTCGCCGGACCTGCTCGTGCATCATCCCCGGCTGGCGGATGCCTGGTCGTTCCAGGTACCGGCACGGATGAGCAGCTGGTGGCCCTTCAGCCGCGCCGGTCTGACCCTTTCGTACCTGATCCGCGCGGCCGCCATGAGTGAGCCCGGCGCATCCACCCCGATCGCGCTGCCCCGCGGGCGCAAGCCGCCATCGCTATTCAGATCGCGGCGCTGAGAGGGTGTACGCCTGTCTAACGCGCGGAACGGGATGGTGCTCGTCGGCGCCAGCCCCAACCCGGCCGGCGCGTGGAACCGCCTGCGCATTCAACTGAAGATGCGTGGCCATCCCAACCGCGCGCTGCAGGCGGACCGGAAGGCGCACCGCGAGGCGAGCTTTACCCGCGAGGTGCTGCACGAGCAGCTGAAGCTGGAGCCGGCCAGGCCCCTCGCGAAAGAGCTGGAAGCCGTCGAGCGCGCTTGGCTGGACGAGCTGCAGCCCTGCGGCGACCGCGGCTAGACCCGCCCGCCGGCTGGCTGAATTCCCGTATCCTCTAGCGAGATCTCGCAGATGCCGACGGAGTCAGCACGAGCAGACTCCGCTCACTCCGTTGCACTCCGTGTGAGGCCCGATCCGTAGACGCGTGCCCCGCCAGAGATTCGCCTTGACGCGCGGCAACATACTTTGTACCATAAAGCGCCCGCAGGGCCCGGCGTGGCGCCCACTGTGGCGCAAACGATTGGACGAGCGGGGCTCAGCGCGGTAAGTTGGACGCTGGCGCGGACCATGCTGCCCCGCGCGCGACACCGAGTGGAACCGAGAACGAGACTTGTCGCTTCTGGATACCGTCAGGACCCCCGAAGACGTGCGCAAGCTGCCGGAAGCGCAGCTGCCCGAGCTGTGCGTGGACGTGCGCGACCGCATCATCGACGTGGTCTCGCAGCACAAGGGCGCGCACTTCGGCAGCAACCTGGGGACGGTGGAGCTCACCGTGGCGCTGCACCGCGTCTTCGACACCCCGCGGGACCAGCTGATCTGGGACGTGGGGCACCAGGCGTATCCCCACAAGATCCTCACCGGGCGCAACGAGCGGATGGAGAGCATCCGCAAGCGCCATGGCCTGAGCGGCTTTCTGCGCCGCGACGAGAGCGACTACGACGTCTTCGGCGCCGGGCACGCAGGGACGTCCATCTCCGCAGCCGTGGGCGTGGCCGCCGCGCGCGACCTGAAGGACGCAGACTTCGAGGTAGTGGCGATCATCGGCGACGGGTCGATGACGTGCTGGCTGCCGTTCGAGGCGCTGAACAACGCGGGGCACACCGACCGCGACCTCATCGTGGTCCTGAACGACAACGAGATGTCCATCTCCCCCAACGTGGGGGCGCTGCACAAGTACCTGGGCATCCACAAGAAGCTGACGGACGTCCGCACCTCGCCCTTCTACAACCGGCTGCGCGACGAGGTCAAGCGCCTCATCCACGCGGCTCCGAAGAGCCTGGGCACCATCGGCGAGATGATGGAGCACTTCGCCGTGCGCGCCGACGACGCCATGAAGGGGATGTTCGTCCCCGGCATGCTGTTCGAGGAGCTGGGCTTTCGCTACGCCGGGCCGGTGGACGGGCACGACGTGAACGCGCTGGTGCGCACCTTCGAGCAGGTGAAGAAGATGCGCGGGCCGCGCCTGGTCCACGTGCTGACAAAGAAGGGCAAGGGCTTCGCCCCGGCGGAGGCGGACCAGGTGAAGTGGCACGCCGCGGCGCTCTTCGACAAGGAGACGGGCGCGCCGCTCAAGAAGGCCGCGGGCGGCGGCCTGCCGCGCTACCAGCAGGTGTTCGGCGAGGCGCTGACGGAGCTGGCGAAGGAAGACGAGCAGGTGGTCGCCATCACCGCCGCCATGGCCACGGGGACCGGGACGGACATCTTCGAAAAGGCGCACCCCACGCGCTTCTTCGACGTGGGGATCGCGGAAGGACATGCGGTGACCTTCGCCGCCGGCCTTGCCACGCAGGGGGTCAAGCCGGTCGTCGCCATCTACAGCACCTTTCTGCAGCGCGCGTACGACAGCATCGTGCACGACGTGGCGCTGCAGGACCTGCCGGTGATCTTCGTGATGGACCGCGCCGGCATCGCGGGCGACGACGGACCCACGCACCACGGCGGCATCGACATCGGTTACATGCTGAGCGTGCCGGGGATGACCATCACCGCTCCGCGCGACGCGGACCAGCTGATCGGCCTGCTGCGCGCGGCGCTGGCGCACGAGCACGGACCCTTCTCCATCCGCATCCCCCGCGAGCTGGTCCCCGCGCTGCCGAAGCCGGTCGCCGAGGTTCCCCCGATCCCTGTGGGGACGTGGGAGACGCTGCGGCTGGGGAAGGACCTCGCCATCCTGGCCACGGGGACGATGGTGCTGCCCGCGGTCGCCGCGGCGGAGGCGCTGCAGCGCGAGGGCGTGTCGGCGACCGTCGTGGACTGCCGCTACATCAAGCCGCTGGACGAGCGGACGCTGGAGCGTCTGTTCCCCGGCCACCGCTTCGTGCTGACGGTGGAGGAGGGGACGGAGGTGAACGGCTTTGGCGCGTTCGTCCGCCGCTACGTCGCGGACCGCTGGCCGGGCGTGCAGGGCGCCACCATGGGGCTGCCGGACGCCTTCGTGGAGCACGGCGAGCGCGCGGAACTGCTGGCGGAGCTGGGGCTTACGGCGGAGGGAATCGCGGCGCGCGCCCGCGCGCTGCTGGGCAAGCCGCTGCGAAAGCTGGCCGAGACGGCATGACGATGCAGCCGCGCCGGGTAGGCGTCGTCGGCCATTCCAATTACGAGCTGCTGCGAGAGACCCTCGCCCGCCTGCAGGCATTCGCCGGGCGGGCGGGGGTTTCGCTCTTCTTCGAACCGCGGCTGCGGGAGTTCGTGGATGATGGCGAGGTGCTGACGCCGGAGGTCTGCGCCGAGCTGGACCTGCTGGTCACCCTGGGCGGGGACGGGACGCTGCTGCGCGGCGCGCGGATGGTGGCGGCGGAGGGGGTGCCGGTGCTGGGGATCAACCTGGGGCACCTGGGCTTTCTGACCTCCGCGCCGCGCGAGGAGATCGAGACGGCGCTGGAGCGGTGGAGCACGGGGGATTACGAGCTGGACGAGCGGATGGTGCTGGCCGTGCACGCGGAGGATGGCGACGGCGAGGCGGGGAGGGTGCACCTGGCACTGAACGACGCGGTGCTGCACAAGGGCGGCGCCGCGCGCGTGATCCGGCTGAGCGTGAGCGCCTGGCGCGACGTGGTGGGCAGCTACAGCGCGGACGGCATCATCCTCAGCACGCCGACGGGCTCCACGGCGTACTCCCTCTCAGCCGGCGGGCCGATCGTCTCGCCCACGGTAGACTGCATCATCGCCACGCCCATCTGCCCGCACACGCTGGGGGTGCGCCCGCTGGTGCTCCCCGCGGACGAAACGATCACCATCGAGGTGCTGTCGCCCACGGAGGAGCTGATCCTGACCATCGACGGCCAGGAGCACGAGCGGCTGGTCCCCGGCCAGCGCGTGGTTGCCAAGCGCGCCCCCGAGCCCGTGCGCCTGGTGCGCTATGCGGGCCAGACCTTCTTCCAGACCCTGCGCCGCAAGCTCAAGTGGGGCGACCTGGCGGAGCGGGAAGGGGCGTAGCCTCGAACGCCCCCAGCTGAAAATCAGTCCTGTTTGTCTATCCGGTCCAGCAGTTCAGCCGCGCTGATGTTCAAGGCTGCGGCCAGGCGCACAATGTTCACCAGCGCGACGTTGCGCTCCCCTCGCTCCGCCCCACCCACATACGTCCGATCGATCCCCGCCCGGGCTGCAAGCTTCTCCTGCGAGAGGCCGGCGCGCTGACGGTGCTCGCGGAGCGTATCGCCAAAACGCTTGAGGATCTCGGCTCGGGAGAGGGCGCGCACGACGGAGCGATCGTTGATCGTGAACAAAGTAGCGTCAGGTGTAAAATGCGGCTCTTGACGACGATGTGTCCACGGACTATACGTATCTTACACTGATGACTATAAGTATCGGACTGCGCTGAAGGTGGAGCTATGAGGATGGATGGATCGCCCGTGCGGCTGCTGGAGACGCTGTCGGACCGCTTTGGAGCGTTCGAGGCGCTCGCCACGTCCTCAGTCAAGCTCGCCCGCTTCGTTTCGCCGGACGAGCTTCCGATGGAGCCGCTTGTCGCCGAGGCGGTTCTGGAGTTCGGGGAAGACCTGCGCGACGCAGCGGCATCGGCTGCGGAGTGGGCGCGATCGAATGGTGCCTGTTGCGACACGGCCCCATCGGTTACCGTTACCCGTTGATGGTACCGGGTGCTTTTCGCCCACGGGATCCACGAACTTCGAACCGCCAGCTTCGCTCCGATGCACCGCTTTCGTCACGAAGACCTGCCCCACCGCGGCAGTTCGCATCGCTTCGTCGGTGCCGACCAGGGAGACACCGGCATCTCCGTCTTCCTCTTCAACGGGCAGCCGGGGAGCGGGCCGGGGCCGCACCGGCATCCGTACGACGAGGTGCAGTTCATCCAGGATGGGCGCGGCCTCTATACGGTCGAGGGAGAGACGTTCGAGGCCGGCGCGGGCGACATCCTGGTGATCAAGGCGGGCGAGGTGCACAGCTTCAAGTGCATCGGAGA
>DATABT010000696.1:0-1734 GCA_036259455.1 Longimicrobium sp.
GCTGGCCGCCGCGCTGTTCGCGGCGGCCAGCGCCAGACCCACGGACCGGAATCGCATGCGAGTCATTCCGTGTCCTGCGTGTGGAGGGAAAGAGGTCGGTCGCCCGCGTACGCATACCTCCGCGCGGACACGCGGAGGGTAAGCCGTGCGGACGGAGAGTGTCAAGTGCGGACGCCCCATGGCGGGGCAATCGTGACGCATCATCCGTTTACGACGGCCGCAAGGGTGTGGCGGCTGGGCAGAAGCGGCTGAAGGGGCTAGACTTGCATCGTCGTTTCCGTTGCACCTGTCTTCCGATTTCCTGATGCTGCTACGCCCGTTTCTCGCGATCGCCGCGGCCGCCGCGCTGGCGGCCTGTTCCGGTTCTCCCGCCGGCCCGCCGGACCCGGTGGCGCCCGTCATCACCATCTCCGGGGTGCAGGACGGGGGCACCTACGAAGCACCCGTCACCCTCTCCATCTCCGTGGACCGCGGCTCGTACCGCGCCACGCTGAACGGCGCCTCGTTCTCGGGCGGCGTGGTGTCGCAGCCGGGGACGTACGCGCTGGCCGTCACGGCCCGGAACGGCACGGCGGCCTCGGAGGCATCGTTGAGCTTCACCGTGCGCTTCACGGGTTCGCGCGTGCTCATCGTCCGTCTCTTGGACCTGGGCGACAACGAGTCCGGCGGCGGCGGCGACGCCATCCTGCTCACGGATTCGGCGTCCATCGGCATGCGGCACGCGCTCATCGACGCGGGGCCCGGAGGGATGGACGCCTCCAACCCCGGGTACGTGGCGCAGCGGCTCGCGGCGCTGGGCGTCACCCGGCTGGACTTCGTGCAGCTGACGCACGCGCACTCCGACCACTACGCCGGGCTTTCGCAGGTGCTGAACGGGGTGGACACGGGGTGGTTCGTCTACAACGGCCAGCGGCGCGCCAACATCGGGGGATACCAGACGGTGCTCTCCACGGCGAACGCGCGCGCGGACACGGTGGTGGTCCCTTCCGCGGTGACGGAGCTGCCGTTCGGGTACGAGCCGGGCGCGGTGAAGGTCATCCCTCCGCTCCCCACATACCTGCAGAACTCCAGCGCGAGCGGCGACCAGCTCAATGAGGGGTCGCTGGGCACGTCGCTGCGGCGGGGGACGTTCTCCATGTTCTTTACCGGCGACGGCGAAGTGGAGGCCAACACGCGCTGGCGCACGGACTTCGCCTCGCTCAGCGGCGGGGTGACGGCGCTCAAGGTGGGGCACCACGGGGCCAACAACGCGGTGTTCGACAACGGGTTCAGCGGGGCCTCGGCCTGGCTGGCACACACAGCGCCGCGAGTCGCGGTGATCAGCGCCAACGGCCGCTCGCACCCGCGGCAGAACGCGCTGAACGCCCTGCTGGGCCGCCCCGCGACGGAGACGTACTGCACCAGCGTGCACGGCGACATCGCCATCCGCGTGCAGGACAGCGGCCACTACCTGGTCACCGTGCAGCGCAACGCCACCCTGGACTGTCGCCCGGGAACGGAAGCCACGACCTGAGAGGGTGTTGCAAAATCTCTCCCGGCACGACGTCATCCTGAGTCGTTCGGCGCTGCGCGCACCCTGTCGGATCAAAGTCGCTCGCGCCGGGACTGTCATTTCGAAGGAGGCGCCTGCGTGACCGCTGCCGGTGCAGGAACCCATGGCGCCGACTGAGAAATCTACTCGCCCGGGCAGGTGCCACGCCCCGCTCGACGGCCCTCGCCCGAATGGGTCTTTCT
>DATABT010000697.1:0-4314 GCA_036259455.1 Longimicrobium sp.
GCCGCCCGCCTCCGGGCGCGGGTAGCGCACGTCCTCCGCGCGCGCGTCCAGGAGCCGCGCCCAGGCGGAGAGGCGGCCGCCGTAGGAGCGCGTCACCGCGGACGGCCGCCGCCGGCCTGGTGGGCGTCCGCCGCGTCCCACCCGGTGCCCTCGTGGTCGGACGGCACCATCTGCCCCTGCGCGTCCGCTTGCTTTACGTCGCGCGACATGGGGCTCCCCTCCGACGGCGGCAGGTCCACGTCCTCCGGCGTGCCGAGGGGCTTGCCGGGCGGCGCCAGGTCCGCGCCCACCTCGCCCGTGATCAGCCGCGCGCCGCGCTGCCAGGTGACGTAGCTCCACGCCCACTGCATCAGCACGACGAGCCGGTTGCGGAAGCCGATGAGGAAGAGGATGTGGATGACCAGCCACGCCATCCAGGCCGGCCATCCCTTCATCTTCATCCCCATCCCCTGCAGCACCGCGGCGCGCCGGCCGATGGTGGCCATGCTCCCCTTGTCGCGGTAACGGAAGGGCTTGCGCGGCTGCCCCTTGAGCGTGCGCGCGATCATCCGCGCCGCGTGCTCGCCTCCCTGCATGGCCACCTGCGCCACGCCGGGGAGCGGCTTGCCGTCCGGCCCCGCCAGGTTCGCCAGGTCGCCCACGACGAACACTTCCGGATGTCGGGGCACGGAGAGGTCGGGCTCCACCATCACCCGGCCCACGCGGTCCGTCTCCACGCCCAGCGCCTTGCCCAGCGGCGACGCCGTGACGCCGGCGGCCCAGACCACGTTGCGGGTGCGGATCTTCTCCTCGCCCACGTACACGGCCTCCGGCTCGATGCGGGTGACGACGGAGCTGGTCCGCACCTCCACGCCGATGCGCTCCAGCGCGCGCCGGGCGTAGGCGGACAGGTCCTCGTCGTACGCCGCCAGGACGCGCGGGCCGCCTTCCAGCAGGATCACGCGCGCCGTCCGCGGGTCGATGTGGCGAAAATCGCGCACGATGGAGTGCCCCGCGATCTCGGCGAAGGCGCCCGCCATCTCCACCCCCGTCGGTCCCGCGCCCACGACCACGAAGGTCAGCAGGGCGCGGCGCTCCTCGGGATCCTCCTCCTGCTCCGCGGCCTCGAAGGCCAGGAGAAAGCGCCGGCGGATGTGGGTGGCGTCCTCGATCGTCTTCAACCCCGGCGCCAGCGGCTCCCACTCGGGGTGGCCGAAGTAGGCGTGGGTGGCGCCCGTGGCCACGATCAGGTAGTCGTAGGCCACACGGTGGCCGTCGGCCAGGATCACCTCGCGGCGGGGGAGGTCGAAGCCGGTGACCTCGGCCATCCGCACTTCCGTCGCGCTCTGCTTGCGCAGGATGCTGCGGATGGGGCCGCTCACGTCCGCCGGAGACAGCGCGGCCGTCGCCACCTGGTAGAGCAGGGGCTGAAAGACGTGGTGGTTGCGGCGGTCGATGACCGTCACGCTCACGCCCGTGCGGCGCAGCGCCCGCGCGGCCCACAGCCCCCCGAAGCCGCCGCCCACCACCACCACGTGC
This sequence comes from Longimicrobium sp., assembly GCA_036259455.1. GTDB lineage: Bacteria > Gemmatimonadota > Gemmatimonadetes > Longimicrobiales > Longimicrobiaceae > Longimicrobium. The sequence continues at coordinate 1,519 of DATABT010000697.1, forward strand.
GGCACCCTGAGGATCGCCGTATCGTTCATTCGTACCGTCCTGTCGCGTGTTCGTACAACCCGCAGGCGAGAACGATACCGCCGCGCGCGCAGGCGCGAAACGGGTCGATTGACCGATCGACGCGGCGGGCCCGCGTGCGCTGGACTCGCCCTTTGCCCCGCACAGCTACGCCATGGCCACGCCCGCGCCGAACGCCGTCCCCTTGTACGCGCTCGCTCCGCCCACGGAGCAGGACGCCATCACCTTTCTGGCCCGCGCCCTGGGCCCGGACCAGGCGGTGTCGCTGTGGGTGCACACCTGCCGGGAGGCGGGGGTGCGCAGCGGACGGCTGTCGCTGGACGAGCTGGAGCGGGCCGCAAAGGCGCTGGCCGCGCTCGGAGGGGTGGCGGGGGTGATCGGCAGCTCGGTGATGGTCCGGCTGCGGACGTACCGCCTGCTGGAGCGGACGCGGCAGATCCGCGTGGAGGGGGAGGGATGACGGGTTCACGCGACGACGTGGTCCGCGACCCGCGGCGCCTGGCGGAGATCGGCGCGCTGGGGTGAAGCCCCGCCGGGCGAGCCCCGCGAGCCCAGGGCGGGGCTCGTGGCCTTTCCAGCCCCGGGCTTCAGCCCGGGGTCGCGGCGCGTAGATCCACCCCTGGACAACAAAAACGGCCCGCCTCGACGCGATGTCGAAGCGGGCCGTTCATCTACCGGACCTCAGGCCGCCGGCCGGATCAGACCGGAACGGGCAGAAGCGTGCGGAAGGAGTTGCGCGCGCGGTTCAGGCGGCTCTTGACGGTGCCCACCGGAATCCCGATCTCCTCGGCGATCTCCTCGTACGTGCGGTCTTCCACCTCGCGCATCACGAACGGAATGCGGTGATGGTCGTCCATCTTCTCGATCGCCTCGTCGATGGCCTTGCGCAGTTCGCTGCGGTACGCCTCGCGCGAGGGGTCCGCCGCGCCGCTGGCGAACTCCACCGGCCGCGCCGGCGCGCCGCTGGCCGTGCTCTCCGGACGCAGTTCGCTGAACGCCGTCTCGCGCCGGCGCGAGCGGTTGCGGAACTCGTTCTTGAGCAGGTTGTTCGCGATCGTGTGGATCCACGTCGAGAACTTGCGGCCCGGATCGTAGCTTTCACGCGCGCGGTGAATGCGCAGGAAGGTGTCCTGCGTTAGGTCCGCCACGCGCTCCTCGTCGTTCAACCGCTTGCGCAGGAACCCCTGAATGCGGGGCTCGTAACGCTCCACCAGGACGCGGAAACCGGCCTCCTCGCCCTGGGTGTACCGCTGAAACAGGTCCTCGTCCGCCATATCGTGCAGCACCGGCGCCTCGGGCTGGCGGCTGCCAAGACGCATGCGGTCCGGCCGCACACCCGAACGGGCGTGCCGCGGCGCTTCGAAGAGCGCGGCCGTGCTGCTGAGGTCGATTGCCGTCTTCATGGCAACTAATGTAACCTGTCCAGGCACATTTGTCGAGGGTACGCCTCAGGTGGCCGGATTGGTTAACCCGTTGCTAATCTGGTGTTTACGCGTCTGCTGCGGCCTGTTCCCGCCGCCGGCGCACGCGGGTGCGGGCGTCCGCGATGTTCAGGATCAGGAAGATGATGGAGCCCAGCGCGAGCTGAAAGTAAAAGGTGAGCATCCGCCATCCCGCCGTGGCGATGCCGATCACCCCCGCCGGCAGCAGCGCCTGGTACACCAGGTAGAACGCGGCCTCCGCCCCGCCCGACGCGCCCGGGGTGGGGATGAACATCATCGCCGTGAAGATGACCCACTGCAGCAGGAAGAAGAGCACGGGGTCCACCCGCGCGCCCAGGAAGTACGCCAGCGCCGTGACCACGCTGTAGCGGCAGGTCCACTGAACGGCGGTGATGAGGTACGTGAGCGCGAACCTGGTCTTGCCGCGCTCGATCACCAGCGCGTGCACGCTCCTGAAGTCGTGCCACGTGCGCCGCGACTTGCGCTTGAAGCGCCCCACCCGCCGCAGCCCACGCCGCCGCAGCCCCTCGCCCAGGTAGCCCCCCAGCACCGCCTTGAACAGCAGCCGCAGGCCCACGATGACCAGCACGGCCACGATCACCACCTGCAGCGCCTGTCCGCGCACCTGGTCTCCCAGCGAGCGCAGCACGGGAAGCTCCCACGCCCGGGAAACGAAGATGGACACGGGGATGGCCGTGGCGAAGAAGAGCATGTCCTCGATGTAGCCCAGCGTCACGATGGACGCGGCGTGCCCCTGCGAGATCCCCTTCTGCACCATCATTCCCCAGCGGAACACCTCGCCTCCGGAGCTGGTGGGAAAGACGGACGACGACAGCTCCGCGCCCAGGGTAACGCGGAACATGTCGCGAAAGCTGACCCGGTGGCCGATGAAGCGCGCCCAGATGAGCAGGCGCAGGGTGTTGGTGACCCAGGGAAAGAGGGCCAGGAAGAGGGCGAGGTAGAGCCAGCGCCGGTCCAGGGCGTTCAGGTTGCGCAGCACGTCGTGGTCCGTGGCGAACCAGCTGAGCGCCAGGTTGCCCAGCACGCCGAACGGCACCAGGAACAGCGCGGTGCGCAGCACGCGGTCGAAGCTGCGGGAGAGTCCTGCGTTGGGGGCGGGCGGGTCGGCCTTGGGCTTCATCTGCGCGGGGTGGGACGGTGCGGGTCGGTAATGACGCGTCCGTAGCTTTCCAGCAGCCTTCCGTTGATGGCGGACCAGTCGCGGTCGCGGGCCGCGTCGCGCGCCAGCCGCCCCATCCGCGCGCGCTCCTCCGCGTCGCGCAGCAGCCGTTCACACCGCTCCGCCAGGTCCGCGGGGTCGTTGGCCCGGGCAATG
>DATABT010000698.1:0-3243 GCA_036259455.1 Longimicrobium sp.
TCTACTTCTATCGCCTGATGCTGGGGCGGCTGGACGAACGCACGGGGATGATCAGCGGGTGACACCAAACCCGCCGGGAGGGGGAGAAGTGTCAACCATCATCCCGGGCTGTTCTGTCAACCATCATCCCGGTTGCACAGATGCGTCGTGACCCGGCCGGTGACGGCGGGCCCGTTCCGACGAGGTGCGGCCGGGCGGTTACGCGTTGGCCTTCGTCTTCACCTTTTCCTGCAGCGCCTCCAGCGCGGCTTCGAAGAAGCGGCGGCGCTCCTCGCGCTCGGCGGCGCCGGGGAGGTGCTCCTGGTGCAGGGTGATGACGGATTTCCGCTCGCCGGACGGGGTCACACGCACCTGGATGGTGGAGGCGCGGGGCCATCCCTCCGGTCCCCACGTGATCCGCAGATGGCTGCCAGGCTCGAAGACGCGCACCTCCCCACCCGATCCATCCTCCAGCGTGTACCGCTCCCCCTTCTCCCACTGCAGCTTCGGCGCGCCGCCCAGCCAGGCGCGCACGCCGTCGGGCGAGGTCAGCAGGCGCCACGCGTCGTGCGCGGAGAGCGGCACGGTGCGCTGGACACCGATGTTGAAGCCGGCGGCGGCCGTCTGGCCCACGGCGCGCTTGCCTTTGCGGCGCTCGTAATCCACGGCCAGCATCTGCATCCACCAGCCGCTCTCCACGCCCAGTTCCTCCAGCAGCGCCACGATCTGCTTGTGCGAGAGATCGGCGGCGCCGCGCGCGTCCAGCATCGTCTCCCACTCCGCCGGCGCGCGCCCCGTTGCGTCGCGCACCTTCTCGTCAGAAATCCCGCGTTCTTCAGCCATGGCTCCCACGGGGTGAAGGGTGGATGACGCACATCATCATCGCCCGCATCCGCCGGCGCAATGATGAACCCTCGCTCCACATGGGACGGCGATCGAGGGGGGCGTGGATGGACATCCGGAAATCCTCATCTTCCAGGCCGGTTTTGGGGATTGAATGAAATGCGGACACATCGTGTTGCCGCGACATGCGTTACCGCTACCCGCACCGTTCGCGCAATCGCGTCTGCCGCCCCCATGGTATCCGACGTGCGGGGCCGGGACGGTGCTCACCCGAAGCATCCATCCCGCTCCCCTTCCCCACCGGAGGCTGCCCATGAAGCGCATCCTTGCCCTGCTGTCCGCCTCGGCGCTGCTCGCCGCGTGCGCGGACGCGCCCCCCACCGCCAGCACCGCCGCACCCTCGCCGGGGCTGCGGATGGTGCGCGACGACGTGGCCGGCGTCTCCGTCGCGGTTCCGCGCGCGTGGAGCGTGGTGCCGGACCCGGTGCTGTTCAACACGTACGGATTCGCGCTCTTCGATCCCGCGGGCGCGAACATCGGCGGGCACGACCGGTCGCCCGTGGCGCGCGTGGCGCTGGCGTACGAGGCACACCCGGAGGAGGTGGAGGGGCTGGTGCAGGACCTGATGAGCAAGTACCGCGAGTTCCCGCTGGTGCGTTCGGAGGTGCAGGTGGGAAGTACGCGGGGCGTGGCGGTGAGCGGGCTGCCGGGGACGGATCCGTACACGCTGGTGTACGCGGCGGACGACGATCGCGTCTACCGGATCGGTGTGTGGACGGCGGAGCCGGGGCTGGACGACCGCGCCCGCGAACTGCTGGCGGGGCTGCGCTTTCACCAGCCGCGCCGCTCCGTCCGCTCGCTGGGCCTCACCCCCGTGCGCCAGGCGATGTACAAAGCGCCGCCCGCGGAGGACGTGCAGGCGAACGCGGAGCTGCGCGCCGCGCGCGTGGCGATGGTGGCGGAACAGGGCGGCGAACCGTCCGCGGCGCCCCCGGCGGACGTGACCCTGGCGGCGTGCGAGTTCGGGCAGCCGGGCGGGCTCTTCTGGCAGACGGTGTGGGACTACACGAACCGCTTCTACAGCGGCTACACCACGACGTACTCCGGCACGTACTACAACCTGCGGCCGGGCGATCCGGGATGGAGCGCCATGAGCGGCAACTACGGCAGCTGGTGGGGCTCCGGCTACCACCGCCGCAAGTGCGATCCGTACCTGCTGAACCAGTTCTACGCCAACGACTGGCCCGTGCACCGCAACGGCAACGTGTACTCCGCGCTCAAGGGCACGGTGGAGTGGGCGGGGTGGGACTACTACGATTCCGAGGGATACTACACGCTGGGCAACTACGTGGTGGTGCGCAACGGATCGTATCGAGCCATCATGGCGCACCTCACCAGCGTCGCGAGCGGAATCACCTGGGGTGCCACGGTGGGGATGAACACGGTGATCGGCTACGCGGGCAAAACGGGCGGGCCGTGGGACGAGCACGTGCACTCGCGCGTGGCGTACGGCGAGTCGCTGACGTACAACGGCCAGCCGTACGGCGGCAACACCGTGTGGCCCACGCGCCTGCGCTGCGTGAGCTGCCGCGCCAGCGACCCCGGCGACGTCTACGGCAACGGCGACGGCCAGTGGGACGTAAAGGACAGCACCGGCGCCAGATTCTACACCCGCTTCTACCACGGGCGGTGGATGCGGGGGTAGGTGATGAAGGGTGGGGTGATGGAGCCGGTCTGGCTCATCGGGGGGAGGCCGGCCCCGGGCCGGGGCGGTGGAATCGCGGCAATGGAACGTGATGTCCGCCTGCGCGGACGGCCCGTGCCCACCGGACGAGGTGCGCCGTGGCGGGTGACGGCGGTCCGGAGCGGTTAGAAGATGAAGCCCCGTCCCGCGACGCCAGCGTCGCCGGACGGGGCTTGTCGCTTTTCCCTCCCGTGGGTTTGCCCGGCCCGATGGCGAGCGGGATGCGCGACCTACCGGCCCGCGGCGGAGCGGCGCAGACGGGCGACCACCTCGTCCACGGCCTCGTCCGTCAGCGCGCCGCGCCAGGAGCCGGCCACGCGCCCGGAGGGCTCCATCACCACGGTGTAGGGAACGGCCACCACCTTCCACCGCCGCTCCACCGCGTTGTCGCCGACCACGTGGATCGGAATGCGCAGCCCCGTCTGCGCGGGGTAGCCGGCGGTGGAATCCGCCGGGCTCAGCGACACGGCCACGGCCGCGCCCCCCGGCACATCCGCGACCGCCGCGTGGATGCGGTTCCAGCGCGGGACGGTGATGCGGCACCACGGGCACTCCGTGGTCAGGAAGGTGACGAGCACCGGCCCGCGCGGCGCCTGCGCCATTCCCAGGTCGCGCCAGAAGCCGGGGACCGTCTCGCCGGCGGCCAGCACGGTGCCGCGCAGCTGCGCACCGGCGGC
>DATABT010000699.1:0-2731 GCA_036259455.1 Longimicrobium sp.
CGGGCGACGCGCAGGGGCTGGAAGGCGTGCTGCAGTACAGCACGGACCTGTTCGACCGCGCCACCGTCCGCCGGATGCTGGACCACCTGCGCCGCTTGCTGGAGCAGGTGTCGGCGGACGCGGACCTCCCGGTCTCGCGCCTGGACCTGCTGACGGACGCCGAGCGCGAGGTGGTGACCGGCGGGTGGAACCGCACGGAGGCCGCGTACGACGCGGACGCGTGCATCCACACGCTCTTCGAGGCGCAGGCCGCGCGGACGCCGGACGCCGTCGCGGTGACGGGCGGCGGAATTTCCTTCACCTACGCGGAGCTGAACGCGCGGGCCAACCGGCTGGCGCACCACCTGGTCCGCCTGGGCGTGGGGCCGGAGGCGCGGGTGGGCGTGTGCCTGGAGCGCGGGCCGGAGCTCATCGCCGGCAACCTGGCGGTCCTCAAGGCGGGCGGCGCGTACGTGGCGATGGATCCCACGTATCCTGCCGGGCGCCTGGAGATGATGCTGCGCGATTCCGGCGCGGCGGTACTGCTGGGGGACGGGCGAGTCACCGCGCCCGTGATCGACGGCGTGCGCGTCGTCCGGGTGGACGAGGACGCGGACGCCATCGCGGCGGAGAGCGCGGCCGATCTGCCGGACCGATCCACGCCGCGGAGCCTGGCGTACGTGGTCTACACCTCCGGGAGCACGGGGACGCCCAAGGGCGTGGCGGTGGACCACGCGTCGCTGGGCAGCCTGTGCGCCTGGGTCGTGCGCGCCTTCGGCGTGACGGGCGCGGACCGGGCGACGCAGGTGGCCAGCCCCGGCTTTGACGCGGCGGTGCTGGAGGTGTGGCCGTTCATCACGCGCGGCGCCTCGGTGCACGTGGTGCCCGGGGAGGTGCGCGCCGATCCGCCCGCCCTGCGCGACTGGCTGGTGGAGCACGCGGCCACCGTCTCCTTCGTCCCGACTCCCGTCGCCGAGCCCATGCTGGCGCTGGAGTGGCCGGCGGACGCGCCGCTGCGCTGGCTGCTGACCGGCGGCGACCGGCTGCGGGCGCGCCCCCGCGCGGGGATGCCGTTCGCCCTGAGCAACAACTACGGACCCACGGAGTGCACCGTCGTCGCCACCTCCGGCGTGGTGAAGGCGGACGGCGCGCGCGCGCCCTCCATCGGCGGGCCCATCGAGAACACGCGCGTCTACGTGCTGGACTCGGGGCTGCGCCCGCTGCCGGCGGGCGTGCCCGGAGAGCTGTGCATCGGCGGCGCGCAGGTGGCGCGCGGCTACCTGAACCGCCCCGCCCTCACGGCGGAGCGCTTTGTCCCCGATCCGTTCAGCGCGCACCCCGGTGCGCGGCTGTACCGTTCGGGCGACAAGGTGCGGTGGCTGGCGGACGGGTCCATCGAGTACCTGGGCCGCCTGGACGAGCAGGTGAAGGTTCGCGGCTTCCGCATTGAGCTGGGGGAGATCGAGTCGACCCTGCGACGGCACCCGGACGTGGCCGACTGCGCGGTGATCGCGCGCGACGACGAGCGCGGCGAAAAGCGGCTGGCGGCGTACGTGGTCGGCGGGGCGGACGCGGATGACCTGCGCGCACACCTGCGGGGCTCGCTGCCGGACTACATGGTGCCGGCCGCCTTCGTGGCGCTCGATGCGCTGCCGCTCACCCCCAACGGCAAGCTGGACCGCAGGGCGCTCCCGGCGCCGGAGTACGCCCCGGCGAACGAGCGGTACGTGGCGCCGCGCACGCCGGCGGAGCAGGTGCTGGCGGCGACCTGGGCCGAGGTGCTGGGCGTGGAGCGCGTGGGCATCCACGACAACTTCTTCGAGCTGGGCGGGCACTCGCTGCTGGCGACGCGCCTGGCCTCGAGGGTGGGCGACGTGTTCGGCGCGGCGGTGTCGGTGCGCGCGCTGTTCGAGGCGCCTACCGTGGCCGAGCTGGCGGAGCGCGTGGAGGCCGCCCGCGGCGCCACGGCGGCGATGCTGGCGCCGGTGGTCCCGGTGGAGCGCACGGAGGGCATGCCGCTCTCGTTCGCGCAGGAGCGGCTCTGGTTCCTGGACCAGCTGCAGCCGGGCGGCTCGTTCTACAACGTCCCCGCGGCCGTCCGGCTCTCCGGCGCGCTGGACGTGCCGGCGCTGGAGCGCGCGTTGGGCGAGGTGGTGCGCCGCCACGAGGCGCTGCGCACCACCTTCGCGCCACGCGAGGCCGGTGCGGTGCAGGTGATCGCGCCGTTCGCCGGGTTCGTGCTGCCGGTGGAGGACCAGTCCTGGAGCGGCGCGGATGATCGCGAGGCGGAGACGGCGCGCCGCACGGCGGACGAGGCGGTCCGCCCGTTCGACCTGGCCGCGGGCCCGCTCTTTCGCGCGCGGCTGCTGCGGCTGGCGGCGGACGAGCACGTGCTGCTCATCACCCTGCACCACTCCGTGAGCGACGGGTGGAGCATGGACGTGCTCTACCGCGAGCTGGGCGCGCTGTACGGCGCGTTCGCGAACGGGCGCGAGAGCCCGCTGGCGGAGTCGGCGGTGCAGTACGCCGACTACGCGGCGTGGCAGCGCGAGCAGCTGGCGGGCGACGTGATGGAGCGGGCGCTGGGATGGTGGGTGCGGCAGCTGGCCGGCGCGCCCGCGCTGCTGGAACTGCCCACCGACCGACCGCGCCCCGCACTGCAGTCGTACCGCGGTGACAGGGAGAGCGTGGAGCTGCCGGCGGAGCTGGTGGCGCGGCTGGAGGCGCTGGCGCGCGCCGCGGGCGGCTCGCT
>DATABT010000700.1:0-11855 GCA_036259455.1 Longimicrobium sp.
GGGGTGAGGGCTTGCGCGATCGGGCCGGATTGACGATGCACATCACCAGGGGCGGCGGCCGGGGCCGCCGCCCCGTCGTACGAATCGGGGGGGAAGGGAACCGGAATGTCGACGCCTCCGCAGGAACTCGGGCCGCTGTTCCGGCGCCTGTTCGCCGAGCGGCGGTTCGTGGTGGTGAGCAACCGCGAGCCGTACGAGCACCGCTGGTCGCGAGAGGTGGGCGAGATGGAGGTCAGCCGCCCCGCCGGCGGCCTGACGTCCGCTCTCGATCCGCTCCTCCAGGCGCTCGGGGGGATGTGGGTGGCGTGGGGATCCGGCGACGCCGACGCCGAGGCCGTAGACGCCGCCGACCGCGTGCAGGTGCCGCCGGAGGACCCGCGCTACACCCTGCGGCGCGTCTGGCTCACCCACCACGACATCCACCGCTACTATCTGGGCTTCGCCAACCAGTTCCTGTGGCCGCTCTGCCACCTGCGGCCCGACCTGACCCGCGTGCGCTCCCGCTACTGGGAGCGCTACCGCCGCGTGAACCGCCGCTTTGCCGACGCGGTGCTGGAGGAGGTGCACGGCAAGCACGCGGCCGTGTGGATCCAGGACTATCACCTGGCGCTGGCGCCGCTCGCCATCCGCGCACGCCGGCCCGACCTCACGCTCGCGCACTTCTGGCACATCCCCTTTCCCCCGTACGACATCTTTCGCCTGGCGCCCCAGGCGCCGTACCTGCTGCGCGGGCTGCTGGCCAACGACCTGATGGCGTTCCACCTCCCCATGCACGCCGACAACTTTCTCCGCAGCGCCCGCCGCCTGGCCGGCGCGGAGGTGGACTGGGACGCGCGCACGGCCACGCTGGACGGCCACACCTGCCACGTGGGCGCGTTCCCCATCTCCATCGACGTGGAGCAGTTCCGCGAAACGGCCACCGCGGAGGGGGTGGATGAGCAGATGCGGCGCATCCGCGACCGGTACGCGCCGGGCGGGGGGCGCATTGGCGTCGGGGTGGACCGGCTGGACTACAGCAAGGGGCTGCCGGAGAAGTTCAAGGCGCTGGAACTGCTGTGGGAGCGGTATCCCGAATACCGCGAGCGCTTCACCTTCATCCAGGTGGCCGTCCCCAGCCGCAGCGACATCGAGGCGTACGACGAGCTGGCGCGCAAGGTTGACGGCCAGGTGCGCGAGATCAACGAGCGCTTCGGCACCGCGGAGTGGAAGCCCATCCACCTCATCAAGCAGTCGCTGGGGGTGGACCGGCTCGCGATCCTCTACCGGCTGGCGGACGTCTGCATCATCAGTTCTCTGCAGGACGGGATGAACCTCGTCGCCAAGGAGTACGTCGCCAGCCAGGTGGACCGGCGCGGCGTGCTCCTCCTCTCCCACTTCGCCGGCGCGGCGGAGGAGATGGCGGACGCCACCCTCATCAACCCGTACGATCCCGAGGCCTGCGCCCTGGCCGTCCGCGACGCGCTGACCCTGCCGGCGGACGAGCGCGCCGCGGCCATGCAGCGCCTGCAGGACTCGCTGACCACCATCTACGACTGGATGCACGACATGTTCACGGCATGGGGCCGCATCGTCGCGTCGGAGCCCGCCCTCTCCGCCGGTCCGCCCGCACCGGACGAGGACGGATTCGACCCCCTGGCCGGCGACGCCTTCGCCGACGCCGTGGAGCAGGCGGAAACCTGAGAGGGTGTCTGGAGATTCATCCACCGAGAAGCAGGTGATGTCATCCTGAGTCATCCGGCGCTGCGCGCACCTTGTGCGATGAAAGGCAGTTCTCCCCCTCTCCGCGAGGAATGAGCGGGGAGGGGGGCCGGGGGGGCGGGCCGCGGGGGGGCCCTCCGCCGGGCCGGATCCATTCCATTCAGGGAGCGCTCTCACCGGACTCCATCGGTGAACGACGAGCTCGGCGCGACGGAAGGACCTTGCCCGCGAAGCGAACTCCCGGTCCCCCCGCACCGAAGCGGGTTCTGGACGAGGTGGATGGAGGCGGCGGATGACGCCGCATGCCCTGGCGGAGGCGATCGGCTGGACGCGCGGTTGCCTTGCCGGCAAGTTCCTTCGGTTCCGCCGTAGGTCGTGCGCGGGCAAGGACTTGCACGGCGGCTGCCTGAACGGAGGGAAACTCGGGGCAAGCCCGGAGCGAGAAAACGTCACCAGCACGGGTGAGTAGAGTTCTCGGCCGGCGCCCGGGTTCCCGCACCGGCAGCGATCACGCGGGCGCCTGCTTCGAAAGGAGGGCCGCGCGACTTTCATCCGACCAGGGTGGCAGCGCCGCGTCACTCAGGAGGACGTCTTCCGGGTCCGGAGGTGCAGCAACGCGAGGGAGAGCCGGCCTACTCCTCGAGCCAGCGGCCGAACGGAATCCGCTCCGATTCCAGCGCGGCGGCCACCGTACCGGCGTCGCCGGGGAGCGTCTCCAGCGCCAGGTTGCACCGCGCGTGCGCCGCGGGAGGCGCGGGAATGACCTCGGCGGGAATGCCGCGGGCCGCTGCGACCTCTTCCGCCCACAGGGCGTGGTGCGTGGTGTCGAAGGTAAAGACGGTGCGCGCCATGGAAGCTATCCGTTCATCCCCGCCCGCCGCACGTCGCTTCGCGGACGTCCAATCCTTGCGGTAAGTAACATCGGTAGTTACACTTTCGCTACTCGTGCATATCCTTCGCGAGCCGCTTCGCGGGGACGAAACGCAAGCCGCGTCCCGTTCCCCGCGCGCCGGCGCCGAAGCCGCCGGAAAGGCTGCCGCACGGCCCGTTCCGGCGCCGGGTGGCGAGGCGGACCTGCTCCCCGCGTCAGTATCGGGGGGTTCCAGACGTACTATACCGGAGGGCGGCGCGCAGCCGGCCTCCTTCCTTTCTCCCCCAACCCTCCGCGCGCCGCGCGTGGTCCCGGCCGGACCCGCCGCCACGGAGGCCAGAACGTCGCCCGGACACGGGCGCAAGCGTAGTTGTGGAAATGACGCGCGCATCACGCAGACCTGCAGGAGCGGGAAGCGCGCGGCACCCGGGAGGCCCGGCGCGGGGGCCGGGGGTGCGCATCCGCAACCACATGAAGTTGGCCGGGAGCGTTCGCCGGTCCACTGGGGGCCGGCGCTCAACCAGGAGAACCGCAGGATGACAAGACTTCGTACGCTGCTTGCCGCGGCCCTCGTGCTGGCGCTCGCGCCAGCGGCGGCCTTCGCGCAAGGGGGCACCATCCGGGGCCGGGTGACCGAGCAGGGCTCGGGCCAGCCGCTGCAGGGGGTGCAGGTTTCGGTGGTGGGCACCAACCAGACGGTGGTCACCAACCAGCAGGGCGCCTACGCCCTGAACAACGTGGCGGCCGGCCAGCGCACCGTGCGCGCCGTCCGCATCGGCTTTGCCGCGCAGACGCGCGCCGTGACGGTGGCGGCCGGCGGCGCGGCCGAGGCCAACTTCACCCTCAGCCCCGACGTGCTGGGGCTGGACGAGGTGGTGGTCATCGGCTACGGCCAGGTGGAGCGGCGGCGCGCCGGCGGCGGCGCCATCGCCAGCATCCGCCCCACCGAGGTGACGGAGAGCGCTCCGACTCCCACGGTGGAGAACGTGCTGCAGGGCCGCGTGGCCGGCGTGCAGGTGGTGCAGAACTCCGGCGTGCCGGGCAGCGCCATCTCCGTGCGCGTGCGCGGCGCCTCGTCCATCACGGCCGGCAACGAGCCGCTGTACGTGATCGACGGCGTGCCCCTCATCCAGGGCAACTTCAGCACCATCCAGGGCGCCATCGGGCAGACGCAGGGCATCGACGCCCTGTCGGACCTGAACCCGAACGAGATCGAGTCCATCGAGGTCCTCAAGGACGCCTCGGCGGCGGCGATCTACGGCTCGCGCGCCAGCAACGGCGTGGTGCTCATCACCACCAAGCGCGGCCGCGCGGGTGAGCGTCCCGACATTCGGGTGCAGAGCTACGTGGGCACCCAGCAGGCGTGGCGCCAGCCCAACTTCCTGAACGCCGCCGAGTACATCGAGGTGTACAACGAGGGCTTCACGGCGGATGGCGAGGCCGACATCGACCTGGGGGGCGGCGAGTCGCTGCACATCAACCTGTTCGGCTACTCCGGCGACGACATCCCCCACTGCAACGACTGGAACTTCGATTCGCCGTTCTGCGACGCGATCGAGGTGGATCCCAGCGTGGACACCGACTGGGTTGACGAGGTCCTGCAGACCGCGCCCATGAGCAACCTGTTCGGCTCCATCTCCGGCGGCACGGAGCGCGCCCGCTACTACGTGAGCGGCACCCGCTTTCTGCAGGACGGCATCGTGGCCGGCTACGGCTTCGAGCGCCTGAACGGCCGGGTGAACCTTGACTACACCGCCAGCGACCGCATCACCCTGGGCACCAGCGTGTCGCTGACCCGCGGCGTGATCGAGCGCTCGCGCGGCGACAACACCATCTACGGCCCCTTCGCCAACGCCATTGCCAGCGCCCCGGTGGACGCGGTGTACGACGACGCGGGCGAGTTCAACTACAACACGCTGGCGTACGTGAACCCGGTGGCGCTCAACGAGCTGAACCGGGCCGAGGAGCGCAGCTTCCACGTGCTGGGCAACGCGTTCGCCGACTACCGTCTCACCGAGGGCGTGAACGCGCGCCTGAACCTGGGCCTGGACCAGTACAACCTGCGCGGCTTCCTGTACGACTCGCCCGAGCTTCCGCCCGGGTCGGGAAGCAACGGCTTTGGCCAGGTGGGCAACTCGTTCGCCACCAAGGTGCTGGCCGAGGGCACGCTGAGCTGGCAGCGCGACCTGAACGACGAGAACAACTTCTCGGGCGTGGTGGGCAGCGCGTACGAGGACAACGACAGCGAGTTCAACTCGGTGTTCGGCACGCAGTTCCCCTCGGGGCTCAAGCAGCTGGCCTCGGCCGCCACGGTCACGGGCGGCAGCTCGTCGCTGACCGAGTACAACCTGCTTTCGTTCTTCGGCCGCCTGCAGCACACCTGGCGCGACCGCATGACCACCACGCTGAACGTGCGCGCCGACGGCTCGTCGCGCTTCGGCGAGAACAACCGGTGGGGCGTGTTCCCGTCGGCGGCGGTGCAGTACCGCTTTACGGAAGAGCCCTTCTTCCAGGGGCAGAACGTGCTGAGCGACCTGGCCGTGCGCGCCAGCTACGGCCGCACCGGCAACCAGGAGGGGCTGGGCGACTTCGCGTCGCCGGCGCTGTTCACCGGCGGGCAGAACTACAACGACCGTCCGGGCATCGCGCCGCTGCAGCTGGCCAACCCCGACCTGAGCTGGGAAAAGACCGACCAGCTCAACATCGGCGCCGACCTGGGGCTTCTGGACGACCGGCTGGGCCTGACCGTGGACTGGTACCAGAAGAACACGTCGGACCTGCTGCTGAACCGTCCCATCCCGCTGTCGACGGGCTTCGGGCAGATCACCGAGAACATCGGCGAGATGCGCAACACGGGCATTGAGCTGGCGGCCCGGGCGCAGGTCATCCGCGCGGCGCGCCGCGGCGGGCTGGAGTGGAGCACCGAGTTCAACATCTCGCACAACAAGAACGAGGTGACCCGGCTCTACAACGAGCAGCCCATCAACGGCAACTTCGTGGCGCGCGTGGAAGAGGGGCAGCCCCTGGGCTTCTTCCGCGGCTACGTGATGGAGGGGATCATCCAGTCCGACGACGAGATCTGCCTGGACAACACGGGCGCCACCTGCGCCGCGGGGACCGCCTACCAGTCGGCGTTCACCGTGCCGGGCGACGTGAAGTTCAAGGACATCAACAAGGACGGACTCATCACGTCGGCCGACCAGGAGCGCATCGGCAGCCCGTGGCCGGACTACACGGGCGGCTGGACCAACAACGTGTCGTTCGCCGGCTTCGACCTGACGGTGTTCACGCAGTTCTCGCAGGGCAACGACATCTACAACGGCAACCGCGAGTACACCGACGCGTTCGGCACGTACATCGACAACCACTCGGCGTTTGCCCGCGACCGCTGGACGCCCGACAACCCCAGCAACACGCAGCCGCGCTCCACGTGGTTCGACAGCAACGGCAACGCGCGCAGCAGCAGCCGCTTCGTGGAGGACGGCAGCTACGTGCGCATCAAGAACGCGGTGCTGGGCTACAACGTGCCGGTCAACTTCGCGCGCGGCGTGGGCCTGGGCAGCATGCGGGTCTACGTGCAGGCGCAGAACCTCAAGACGTGGACCGACTACAGCGGGTTTGACCCGGAGGTCAACTTCAACGGGGCCGCCGCCATTACCCGCGGGATCGACTTCTACACGCTCCCGCAGGCGCGCACGTACACCGTCGGCCTGAACGTCGGCTTCTAAGGAGATACGAATGAACCTCAGAACCCTGGGGATCCTCGCGGTGGCGGCCCTTTCGGCCGCCGCCTGCGACGAGGCGCTGGACCCCACACCGCAGCAGACCATCCCCTTCGAAGAGGCGCTGGACACGCCCGAGGAGGTGCGGGTGGCGGTGAACGCCATGTACGACGCCCTGCAGAACTGCGACGGCGGGTACTGCCGCAACCTCATCATCTTCCCCGACCTGTACGCCGGCAACCTGGCGTTCACGGGGACCTTCACCAGCGACCGCGAGGTCGCGCGCCGCAACGTCACGGCCGCCAACACGGCGCTGCCGGGGATGTGGGGCACGGCGTACAGCGGGATCAACCGCGCCAACAACGTGCTGGCCGCGCTGCCGGCGCTGCAGGCGCAGTTCAACGCCGACGAGTACGCCCAGCTGCAGGGCGAGGCGCACTTCGTCCGCGCGCTGAACTACCTGAACCTGGTCAACTTCTTCGGCGGCGTACCGCTGGTCACCGAGCCCATTACCGAGGTGCCCGACGACGTGCGCCAGGCGCGCAACAGCCAGGCCGAGATCTTCGCCTTCATCGAGCAGGAGCTCGCCATGGCCCGCGCCCAGCTCCCCGAGCTGGGCTCCGACGCCGCCGGCCGCGCCAGCTACGAGGCGGCCACGGCCCTGCTGGCCCGGGTGCACACCTACCAGAAGGAGTGGGCCCCGGCGTACGCGCTTGCCGACGAGATCATCGAGAGCAACACGTTCTCGCTGGAGCCCCAGTACGTGAACGTGTTCGAGAAGGAGCAGACCGACGAGGCGATCTTCGAGATTCCGTTCACCGTGACGGACCCGGGCTCGCTCGCCTTCTGGTTCTTCCCGGGCTCGCGGGGCGGCCGCTACGGCATCGCCCCCAGCGCCAACCTGGTGGACTCGTTCGAGGAGGGTGACGCGCGCTTCGACGTGGCGTACCAGCCGGAGGCCGACGGCGACGACTACGGCAACAAGTACACGGACATCGCCAGCACGGCCGACGACATCCCGGTGCTTCGCCTGGCCGAGATGTACCTGATCCGCGCCGAGGCGGCGGCCCGCCTGGGCGACTTTGAGCAGGCGCTGGCGGACGTGAACGTGCTGCGCCAGCGCGCCGGCCTGGTGGTGGACTACGACGAGACCAGCGCCGACCTGGACGAGGACGGCACGCTGGAGTCGGAGGAGGTCCTGCAGATCGTGCTGGACGAGCGCCGGCACGAGCTGTTCTACGAGGGCCACTGGTTCTTTGACATGAAGCGCTTCGCCGACGCCGTTCCCTCGGCGGCTGCGCGGCTCACCACGCTGGGCATCGTGGGGAACAAGCTCATCTTCCCCATCCCGCAGCGCGAGATCGACGCCAACCCGGCGCTCATCCAGAACCCCGGCTACTGAGCCTTCCTCGCGGAGGGTCCGGCACCGGAAGGGCTGGTGAGGTGAAGTGACAGAGCGGCGTCCCCGGTTTCGGGGGGCGCCGCTCTCGTTTGTGTCCCGCGGAGGACGCGGAGGAAAGAAAGAGTGCACGCGGATGATGGCTCCTCCGCGTCCTCTCCTCTTCTCTCCGCGCGACGTATCTTGTCCCTCTGACGGTCACATCTTTGTCGTCACCCGGATCGAGCCAATGGCGGACGAACGCGAGGTGCTGCTGGGGCTGGGCGCCAACCTGGGCGATCCCGTGGCGCAGCTGGGGGAAGCGGTGCGGGCGCTGGCGGAGGTGATGCGGATCGGCGTCGTCTCGTCCGTCTATCGCTCGGAGCCGGTGGGGTACGCGGCGCAGCCGGACTTCTACAACGTCGTCACGGGTGGATGGACGGCGCTGGAGCCGAGGGAGCTTCTGCGCGCGGCCCGGGCGGTGGAGGAGAGTCTCGGGCGGCGGCGGACGTTCGCCAACGCGCCGCGGACCATCGACATCGACCTGCTGGCATACGGGGATCGGGTGATGCGGACGGCGGATCTGACGCTTCCCCATCCCCGGCTGCACCTGCGCGGCTTCGTGCTCCATCCGCTGGCCGAGGTGGCGCCGGAGTGGGTGCACCCCGTCCTCCGTCGCACGGCGCGGGAGTTGCTTTCGCAGGCGCACTCGCTGGAGCGCGTCGAGCGGGTGGGCGCGCTTCCCGGGTCCGGGGCACCGCTTGCCCCCGCGCGTCCGCAGGGCTAAGCTCTCCATGGGCGGAACGCGCGTTCCCTTTCACGACGCAGCATGCTCCGCTCCGAAGACTTCACGGTCGGCGTAGAAGAGGAATACCAGCTCGTCGACGCGGCCACGGGTGAGCTGCGCAGCCGCGCGCGCTACCTGATCGCCGGCGACTGGGCCGAGGTGTTGAAGCCGGAGATGCAGGAGCACACGGTAGAGGTCGAAACCGCCGTGTGCGCGGGCACCCACTGCGTGCGCGACGACCTGGCCCGGCTGCGCTTTACGGCGGCCGTGGCGGCGGAGGCGCAGGGGCTGCGCATCGTGGCGGCGGGAACGCACCCCCACAGTCCGGCGGAGGGGCACGTCTTCAACCCCGCGCCCGTCTACCAGGAGCTGCGGGAGGAGTACCGGCGGCTGGCGGAGTCGCAGGCCATCTTCGGAATGCACGTGCACGTCGGCGTTCCCCGGGGCGTGGACCGCGCCCGGCTGTCGAACTGTGTGCGGCTGTACCTGCCGCTGCTGCTGGCGCTCTCCGCCTCGTCGCCGTTCTTTGCGGGGCGCGACACGGGGCACGCGTCGTACCGCTCCGTGCTCTGGCGCCGCTGGCCGAGGACGGGCGCCCCGCCGCGCTTCGCGGACGACGCGGAGTACGCGGCGCTGGTAAAGTGGCTGATGGAGTCGAACCGCATCGACGCGCCGGGGCGGCTGTACTGGGAGATGCGCCCGCACCACGTGTATCCCACCATCGAGGCGCGCATCGCCGACTGCACGCCCCGGCTGGCGGACGCGGTGGCCATCGCGGCGCTGCTGCGGGCCATCGTGGCGGGCGCGGTGCAGGGGGTGCTGCGCGATTCGCCGCTGCCGGACGCGTTCGTGCAGACGCTGCTGAGCGACAACGGGTGGCGCGCCAGCCGCTACGGGACGGAGGCGGTGTTCGCGGACCTGGAGAGCACGGAGCCGCGCACCATCACCGCGGCGGCGTGGGTGGAGCGCCTGGGCGAGCGGCTGGAGGGCGTGGCCGCGGCCCTGGGCGACGGCGAGGAGCTGGCCGCGCTGCAGGGGCTGATGCGGCGCGGCTGCGCGGCGGACGACGTCCGCCGGCGCGCGGAGGAGATGGACGGTGACCTGGGGCGGGTCGCCCTCTGGCTCGCGGACGAAACGGTGGTGGGCGCGGGAATGGACCGCCGCACGCGGCAACGATTACAGGAACCGGTATGAGCACGCCCCACAGAGTCAAGGTAGCGCTGCCCGAAGGCAACTCGCGCGGATACGAGGTGCTGGTGGGCGCGGGCCTGTTTACGAACCTGGCCTCCATTCTGTCGCGCTTCTGTCCCGCGCACCGCTACGCCGTGGTCACCGACGACCGCGTGGCCGAGCTTTACGCCGTGCGCCTGTCGCGCATGCTGCACGGCGCCGGCTACCGCGCGGACGTGTTCGCCTTCACCCGCGGCGAGGGGCAGAAGACGCGCGAGACGTGGGCGCTGGTGAGCGACGCCATGGTGGAGGCCGGCTGCGGGCGCGACACGGCGCTGCTGGCGTTCGGCGGCGGCGTGCCGGGCGACCTGGGCGGATTCGTCGCCGCGACGTACATGCGCGGCCTGCCGTACGTGCAGATCCCCACGTCGCTCCTGGCGATGATCGACGCCTCCGTGGGCGGAAAGACGGGCGTGGACACGCCGGCCGGAAAGAACCTGGTGGGCGCGTTCCATCAGCCGCACTGCGTGATCGTCGACCCCGAGCTGCTGCAGACGCTGCCGGACGCGCACCTGCGCGCGGGGCTGGCCGAGGCGGTGAAGCACGGCGCCATCGCCGACGCGGAGTACCTGCAGTGGATCGAGCAGAGCGCCGAGGCGCTGCTGGCCGGTGATCCGCAGGCGCTGGCGCGGCTCATCGTCCGCTCGGTGGAGATCAAGGCCGAGATCGTGGCGAAGGACGAGAAGGAGAGCGGCCCGCGCAAGCTCCTGAACTTCGGCCACACCATCGCCCACGCGGTGGAGGCGGTGAGCGGCTACGCCATGCTGCACGGCGAGGCGGTGGCGGTGGGGATGGTGGAGGAGGCGCGCATCGGCGAGCGCAGCGGGGTGACGGTGGCGGGCACGGCGGCGCGGCTGCGCACGCTGCTCACGCGCCTGGGCCTGCCCACGTCGCTCCCCATCGACTACAAGGCGGACGAGGTGGTCGGCTGGACGCGAAGCGACAAGAAGGCGCGCAACGGGCGCGTGGAGTACGCGCTCATCCAGGACATCGGCACGCCGCTCGTCGGCAAGGAAGGCCGCTGGGGACACGCCGTCGCGGACGAGACGGTGGCGGAGGTGCTGGCGGGGGCGGGGCGGTGACGGGGTGGAAAGGGTGAAAGGGTGAAGGGGTGAAAGGGTGAAAGGGTGAAAGGGTGAAGGGGAGGAAGACGGTGACGACGTCATTCTGAGGGAGGCGCCGCGCGGGCCGTGATGAACACGCGGAACTCTGCGCGCCGACCGAAGAACCTCATGCCCGTACCTCGACGCCGGCCCCGCTCGCGCGGAGCTCCGGCCGCGCATCACCCCTTCACCCCGCCACCCCTTCACGACCAGGCGCGGCGGACGGGAATGCGTTAGAATCAACCAGACCGGCTCCGGGACACGCCCGCGGGCCGGATTTCTCGCAATCGGACACTGGTGGCGGAAGCAGAACAGCGGCGGCACGCGCCGCGGCACCGGGTGGAGTACGCGCTGGCGCGCACGCTGGAAGGCGCCGTCTCCACCCTGCCCGAGGGGATGGCGGACGCCTTCGGGCGGCGGCTGGGGGCGGCGGTGTACCGGCTGGGCATCCGCCGGTCCACGGTGGAGCAGAACCTTCGCCTCGCCTTTCCCCAGGCGACGGAAAAGTGGCGCCACGACGTGGCCCGGCGCGCCTACGAGCACCTGGGGCGCGAGGCGGCGGCCATGCTGCGCCTGGCCAAGCTGGACCCGCGGGCCGTCATCGACCGCACCGTGCCGAAAGGCTGGGACGAGCTGCAGGGGGCGCTGGCGGAGGGGAACGGCTGCATCCTGGTCACCGGCCACTACGGCAACTGGGAGATCGCGGCGGCGACCGTGGCCGCGCGCGGCGTGCCCATCAGCGCCATCGTCCGCCGCCAGGGCAACCTTCTGGTGGACCAGCGGCTGGACGAAACGCGCCGCCGCCTGGGCGTGGAAACCATCTCGCAACGCGACGCGCCCCGTCAGGTGCCGCGCGCCCTGCGGAAGAACGGCGTCGTCGGCATCGTCGGCGACCAGGACGCACGCCGGGCGGGGATCTTCGTCCCCTTCTTCGGCGTGCCGGCGAGCACGCACCGCGGGCCGGCGCTGTTCGCCATCCGCTTCAACGCGCCCGTCTTTGCCTGCGTGGCGCGCCGCCTGCCGGGGCCGGGGGTGCGCTACGAGGTGGCGGGAACGCGCGTTCCCG
>DATABT010000701.1:0-5543 GCA_036259455.1 Longimicrobium sp.
CTCACCCGTGCTGGTGATCCGGCCCGCGGCTCGGTCCTCGACCCGCTTCTGTGCGGCGCATCCGGAGGCGGGTCCCGGGACGTGCGGCCAGCCATGAGCGTGGGTGAGTAGATTTCTCAGTCGGCGCAACAAGATCCTGCATGAGCCAAGTCCTTCGCGGGCGCCTCCTTCGAAATGACAGCTCACGGCACAGACTTCGTGCGTGCAACGAAATCCGCGATGAACCGGAAATCAACCGATTGGCGGATCGGGTCTCACGCGGAGACGCTCATTCTCAGGATCGAAGACGGGAGATCAGCGGCCGCGCACCCGGCGCAGAATTTCGCGCGCAGCGCGCTGGCCGGATTCCATGGCGCCGTCCACGGTCCCGTTCATCCCGTCGGTGGCGGCCGCCTCGCCGGCGAAGAAGAGCGTGTCTTCGACGGGAGTGCCGAGCGCGGCGAGCGCCTGCCGGGCAAAGACGGGCGGAAGCGCCTCGCCCAGTCCCGACGCGCACTCCACCTCCACGCGGTTGCGATCCCAGCGCACCGCCCTGACGGCGG
Organism: Longimicrobium sp.; assembly: GCA_036259455.1. Taxonomy (GTDB): domain Bacteria; phylum Gemmatimonadota; class Gemmatimonadetes; order Longimicrobiales; family Longimicrobiaceae; genus Longimicrobium. Next base: position 543 of record DATABT010000701.1, read on the forward strand.
TGTTCAGCCGCACCTCGCACCCCGGCCCGAGCGCGGCGCGCAGCCCGTCCGCCACGCGGCCGAAGCCGCCGAGCGCGCGGTAGCGAAGGGGGCCGCCGCCCCCCGCCGCCTCGCCCGTGGTGCGGGCGATCCAGTGGATGCCCACGCGCTCCGCGTCGGCGGCGTGAAAGCCCTCCACGTAGCGCAGGGCCAGGGCGCGGTCGTGTTCCGCGATCCCCCGCTGCTCGCCCAGCCAGGCGCGGAACGGCTGGTCGTCCGGGGGAGGAGGATCCAGCCGTCCCAGCACGCGCCCGGTGACGCCCTCCAGGTCCAGCGGCTCGGCCGCCCCGCCGCGGATCTCCCACATCTCCCCGGCGCTGCGGTACGCCGTTCCGCCCACGGCGCGCAGCGTGTCCCACGCCGGGCCGGGCACGTCGATGAACTCCGCGCCCAGCTCCACCGGCAGCGGGTCGGCGGGATCGTGGAGCGTGTGGATGCGCCCGCCGATGCGCCCACGCGCCTCCAGCACCACCACCCGCAGCCCCCGCCCGGAGAGATCGCGCGCGGCGGCCAGGCCGGACACCCCCGCCCCGACCACCACCACGTCCACCGCGCCGCTCGCGCGCTGTTCGTCGTCCGCCATGCTGCCTTACCGCCGTTTCGTCGTGATTCATCCATCGTCCGCTCGGCACGGGGCGAGCGCCGCGCCGACCCCGCAGCCGCGGAGGGCCCCTCCCCCCTCGTTCTGCGCGGAGAGGGGGAGAACGTCTGCGCTTCCGTTGCGGCAGAGCCGTCAGGGAAGCCACAGCCGCACCAGCAGGGCGTGGTGGTCCGAGGCTTCGCCAGGGACGACGCGCGCGTACAGGCAGCGGGTGCCGGTCGGCAGGTAGAGGTAGTCAATGCGGCGCGATGGTGCGGCGGCCGGGAAGGTGAATCCGTCCCCGGTGCCGCATTCCGGCCACGCGTCGCGGAAGCCGGCGGCGCGCAGCGCCTGATGCACGGGGCTCTCCGGGAGCGCGTTGAGGTCGCCGCCCACCAGCAGGGAAAGCCCGGATTCGCGGAACCCGGCGGCGGCGCCCAGCACGTCCGCGACCTCGCGCACGCGCCACGTGTCCTCACCCGAGGCGTCCAGGTGGGTGTTGAGCACCACGAACGCCCCGCCGGGCCCGTCCACCACCGCCGCCAGCACGCCGCGCTGCTCCCGCTGCGCCGTTCCCTGCCCCGCCGCCGTCACGGCGAGCGGAATGAGCGTGTCGCGGCGGATGGGCCACCGCGACAGCAGCGCGATGCCGTACTCGCCGCCCTGGAACTCGATGGTGCGGCCGAACGCCACCCCGTAGCCGGTGAGGCGCGCCAGCGCCGCGGGCTGGTCCGCAGGGCCGGAGCGCCGCGTGTTGCGGTCCACTTCCTGGAGCAGCACCACGTCGGCGCCGCTCTCGCGCACCACGTCCGCCACGCGCGACAGGTTGTCGGCGCCGGCGGCGTCCTTGCCCGCGTGGATGTTGTAGACCAGCACCGTCAACTCGCGGTCGGCGCGCGGGCCCGCGTGGGCGCACGAGGCGAGGAGAGCGGCGGCCAGGAGCGCGGCGGCGCGCGCGAGCGGGGCAAAGGAACCAGGCATGCCAAGGTCGTGAACCGGGAATCGTGGCATCCGGAGCGGGACAATAGTCGCCCCGGCCCCCGACCGGCGCCAGACCGCCCGCCGGCCGCACACGACGGCGCCCGGACCCGGCAGAGGGCCTGGAGGATCCGGCATCACGCGGAAACGCGGAGGACGCGGAGGTTAGCGCTCCGTGCCCTCCGCGTCTCCGTGTCAAACCGAGACTCGAGCCGCCCCCGGCCTTGGCGCGAGCGGCTCAGGCCGCGACGCATCGCGCGTCAGGCCCGCGCATCAAGGGGAAGGCGCGCGGCATGGCAATCGACCCTGCGGATCCGCCATCACCCGGGCTCGAACACGGTCACGCTCTCCAGGAACTCGCTGAAGGGGAACATGTCGAAGCACCGCACACCGCGGGGCCGGTACCCCGCACCCGCCAGCGCCAGTGTGTCCCGCACGTGCGAGTCGATGGAGCATGACACCAGCACGATCCTGTGCGGCCGCCAGCCGGCCACCGCCTGGGGCACGCCGGGTGAGCATCCGAGCCGTGAAGGGTTTACGAACACCACGTCCGGTTCCGTGAGCTGCTCCTCCTCCAGCAGCGCCTCGACGGAGCCGCCGCAGAAGCGCGCGTGCTGAAGACCGTGCAACTCCGCGTTCCGCAGGGCGCTCTGGATGGCCCAGCGGTTGTTGTCCGTGCCGATGATGCGGCTGCCCCTGTGCGCCGCGTGAACGGCGTGCAGTCCGACGCCGCAGTACAGGTCTACGATCGAGGCGGGCTGATGTACCTCGCGCTGGGCCTCCTTCACCAGCTCGGGAGTGAGCCACAGGTTGGTCTGGAAGAAGGCCAGGTAGTGCGAAAGGACGACCTTTCCGAGCAGCCGGTGCCTCAGGTACGCCTCGCGCAGCTCGATGCCCTGGGAAGGAACGCTGACCCCCAGCAGGTCCGGCACGCGAGCGAGCAGCTCGTCGCAGAGCGGCAGAACGTCTACCCCGGCCGCGCGTGGAACGCCCAGCAGCACGTGCGCCCGCCCGCTGCCATACTCCAGGCGCATCTCGAACCCCGTGAGCGCCGTCGCCAGCGAAGACCCGGCCAGCACGCGCTCCACGGCCCGCACCTGCTCGCGCATGCCCTCGGGGAGCACCCACAGCGTAGACTCCCACGGCTGCCGTCCCGTCCGCGGATCCACACCCGTCAGCCGCCCGTCACCGGGAGTCGCATATCCGAAGGTAGCGCGTGTACGGTATCCACGTTCCACCGGGCAGCGCTCGATCCCGTGAAAGAGCGGCGCCAGTCCCCCGCCGCCCAGGAGTGCGCGCACGCGAGCGACCTTTTCATCCAGGTGCCGCTCGTATTGGCGGATGAGCTCCGCGCCAGCAGTCGCGGATGCAGCGTCCGGGGACGTCAACGGTGCCTTCTCCTGAACTTGCGGATCCTGTGGACGGCCCGCTGCACCAGTTGCCGCGGGACGCCGTGCGCGACGAGGTGTTCCTCCCGCTCGAGGAGCAGGTCCGCGTCGTTGGGCCATGACGACAGCACGCTCAACGTATACACGTTCAGCGGAAGGAGATACGCCGGAGTGCACGCACGGCAGCTCTCGCGAAGAACGTGCAGGGTCGGCTCCATGCCGCCATAGTACCGCAGGTGAAAGCCGAGGTTCAGCTTCCGCTGCTCCTCCCATTCCTCCTCCTCGCGCGATTCCAGACAGAGCGCATAGTGCAGGATGGCCTGCTCGTCCCCCAGCAGCCCCAGCGCGACCTGGAAGCCCCGGTACAGGAAGCTGGTGTCCACGTCGGGGCGCCGGCGTGTGACCTCCCGGATGATCGTGGCCTCCCCGGGAAACACCCGGGAGAGGAGGATGATGGCGTTCTGCCGCGCCACGGTGAACTCCGCGCGATTGCGCTCCTGCAGGTAGATCTCCAGCAGCCGGTCGCCCACGGCGTCCCTGGCCCCCGCGGCGCGGACGGCGTTCACTGCGTCGTCCATCTCCTTGGCGGGAAGCACCGCATTGAGCGTGTAGATGCCACGCCCGTGCGCCGAGGTGAGCGCGTCCAGGATGGCCTCGGGCTTCTCGCCGCCCAGCACCACGCGTGTGCGCTCGCGTGCCAGGGGCCTGGCTTCGTACAGCCCGCCCATCTGCATCAGCAGGATCCTCAGGGAGCGCGTGATCCGCTTGCAGTCATGCTCGCGCGTCTCGCCGCGCAGTTCCAGGTGCATCCCCCAGATCGCCCCATCGGGGATGGCGTAGCCGTCCAGCGCAATCATGACGATGCGGGGCCGCGCCGTGGAACGCGGCGCCTCCGCCCGCGCCAGCTCATCGCGCGCGTACGAACCGGGCGCGAATGAGTGCGGCGACGCGGCGAACAGGAAGAGATCAGAGCCGAGAATGGTGGGATGGGGAACCAGCGGGTCACCCGGAAGGACGGGGGGCGCCTGACGCAGACCGATCATGGCGGCCCGGTCGTAGGTGACCGAGAAGTGGCGATCCAGCCGCCGGGCCAGAAAGTCCGTCAGGTCGTTGTCGTCCCAGGAGTGGGAGAGAAAGACCCTGGCCGCGGCGAGGGGACGATTGAAGAGACCCGTAGTCATCGCTTCTTTCGCCTGCCGGACAAAGCGCCCAGGAACGCCCGCGCGCGGGGGGATTGAAGCGTGCGATCACCCATTTCCCAGAACTCCTCCACGTCCGCGGACCGCTCCGTCTCGTATTCCGACGCCTGCACCACCGTTTCGAGCTTGTCCAGCTCGCGGACGAACCGCGCCTCGGGTGACGCGCCGGCATCGTACTCCTCCCAGAGGGCGAGGATCTCCGGATCGCCGGCGAGTTCGCTCAGCTGGAGCATGGCGTCGCGCTCCCGCCGCCGCTTCTCGTCCGGCGTGACCCGGTCGTGCGGAGTAATGTCGCCCACGATGCACTCGCCCAGGTCGTGCACCAGCGCCAGGGCCACGCAGCGGTCGCGGTCCACCCCGGCGTCGCGGCCCATCACCAGCGCCATCAGGCTCACGCGGAAGGTGTGCTCCGCCACCGATTCGGGCTCGCTGATCCCCCGCAGCTTCCACCCGGCTCGTGCAGTCTCCTTCAGCCGTCCCGCCAGGCGCAGAAACTCCAGGAGCTGTTCGACACCGTGCGTTTCCATTGGTCGTCTCTGCATCTGGAATTTCCGCCTTCCGCAACCTCGCCGGGACGTCACACGACGCCCGGCGCGGTGGCCCACCGCGGTTTCGTGTGGCACGGCGTCTGGAGGAACCGCGGCCCCGTACCGCCGATGGTGCAGGCCGCGCGAACAGCCGGAGCAGGCTCTGTGCCCTTCACCGCCGGAAACTGCGAATCACCGTACGTTCCGGCGAGCCTGCGGATGGCGCGGCGAAAGCTGGCCACGCTTTCGGACCGCCGCGGCAGGAGACCGGGACAGAGAAGGAGCGCCCC
>DATABT010000702.1:0-11197 GCA_036259455.1 Longimicrobium sp.
GAGTAGAAGGCCGGCCGGGGGAGAGGGCCCGCGGGCGCGGAACGCATCCACGAACGTCGCTCTTGTCCGTCTGCGGCGTCCACACCTATCTTGCGCGCCGCTGGACCCCATCCCGATCCATCCATCCCGAAATTCCGAAACAGGTGCAATCCATGACGACCCTCCGTACCGCGGCGGCCGGCCTGGTGCTGGCGTGCGCGATCGCGGCGCCCCTGCATGCGCAGCCCCGCCCCGGCGCGTTTCCCACGCTGCGCGTCGGGCAGAGCGTCTCCGGCCGCATCAGCGAGGCCGACCCGGCGCTGTACGAGCGCGGCCGCTTCAAGGTCTACCAGTTCCAGGCGTCGCCCGGGCGGCGGTACGTGCTCTCGCTGGAGAGCGACGACTTCGACGCGTACCTCACCCTGGCGCGCACGGTGGGCGGCATTACCGACCACATGCTGACGGACGACGACGGCTCTGGCGAGGGCACCGGCTCGCGCCTGCGCTTTACGCCCCCCGCCGCAGGCACCTACCTGGTCCTGGCCCAGTCGCTGGGCGAGGACGGCACCGGCGCCTTCACCCTGCGGCTGGACACCGTCACCATCCGTCCGCCGCAGGTGCAGAACCTCACGCTGGGCTCGCCCGTGCGCGGCGCGCTTTCGGAAACCGACGCCGAGTACGAGGACGCCGGCGCGGAGGGGTGGTACGACATGTACCGGTTCCAGGGCCAGGCCGGGCAGCGCCTGCGCATCCGGATGGACATGGGCGACTACTACCCGTCCATCGAGGTGGGCACCATGCAGGGCAACCAGTTCGAGCCGCTGCAGGACGTGACCACGGGCGGCAACGGCGTGCTCACGCTCACCCTGCCGGAGGCCGGGACGTACTACATCCGCGCCGGCGCGTACGGCTCGGTGACTACGGAGTACACGCTTTCCGCCGACGAGCGCGGCCCCGCGCCCCCCGTGCGCACCACCCCCATCCGCCGCGGCGAGCGGGTGAACGGCGAGATCCGCGACGGCGACGCGGAGCTGGACGACGGCCGCTGGTACGACGCGTACGCCTACACCGGCCGCGCGGGCGAGACGCTGCGCATCGACCTGCGCTCCGAGGACTTCGACGCGTACGTGATCATCGGCCGGATGGTGAACGGCACGTTCCAGGAAATCGACAGCAACGACGACGCCGAGGACGGCGAGGGGCTGGACAGCGCGCTGGAGGTGGAACTGCCGGAAGACGGCCGCTACGTGATCCAGGCGACCACCTTCTCCGCCGGGTCCGAGGGCGCGTACGAGCTGAGCGTCGGCACGCCGTGAAGTGAAGTGCGTGAGTGCGGAAGTGCGTGCGTGCGGGATTGGGATACGTCCGCACCGACGCACTGGCGCACCTGGTTCTCCGCGCCCCGTCCGGGATTTCCGGGCGGGGCGCTTCTCGTTGCGGATTCGGAAGATGCGCGACTTCGTTGCGTCCGTCCCCGGCGCCCGTTATCGTGCGTTTGCGGCGCACGGCCGGTCCCGCGGATGGGCCGGCGGATGCACCCCGCCGCACGCGGCCCTCCGCGCCGCGATCCGCGCTCCGTCTGCGTTCCGAGCGGAGGAGAGCCGTGGATACACCCGTCCGTTCCCGCCACACCCTGCTCGCCCTGGCGCTGCTCTGCGCCGCGATCCCCCTGCGCGCGCAGGATTCCGTCCAGATCCCCGTTCCGGTTCCCGTCTCCATCGTCCCCCACCTGCGCGGGCTGACGGTGGAGGATGCGCGCGCGCGTCTCGCCGAACACGAACTGGGCGTCGGCGCGCTGGACGAGGTCGTCGCGCCCGGCACCCCCGGCACCGTCGCGCGGCAGCAGCCGGACCCGGGAACGAAGGTGGCTCCCGGCTCCTCCATCCCCCTCTGGCTCGTCGCCGCGGAGGTCACGGTGATGCCGGCGGTGATGGGGCTGCCGCCCGAGCGCGCCCTGCGGATGATCCGCCGGGCCGGCCTGCGGCAGGGGGAGATCAGCGGGTGGCAGACGCAGGGCCCCATCCGCGTGATCGGCCACACCTTCCGCGCGGGCGAGCGCGTGCCGGCGAACGCCGTCGTCAACCTCTCCCTCGGCATCCCGCCCGTGCGGACGGTCGCCCGGGCGGACACGCCGCGCACCACCGTCGTGAAGGTGGATTCCGGCGCGGTGCCGGACGTGCGGACGCTGGGTCTGCTGGCCGCGCGCGCCCGGCTGGACTCCGCCGGGCTGGCGGCGACGTTCGACTCCGTCTTCGCGGACAGCGCGGGATGGACCGTCGCCACGCAGTCGCCGGGTGCCGGCGCGCTCGTCCCCGCCGGCTCGTTCGTCCAGCTGGCGTTCGCGCCGCCGCCGCCGCCGGTCGCGGGGCTCGTGGAGCCGCCGCGGGTGCCCAGCACGCTGCAGCCGTCCACCGTCTCGCCGCCGGCCCCGCCGCCCGCGGAGCCCTCGCGCGTCGGGCTGTGGATCGCCGCCGCGGTGCTGCTGGTCATCGCGGCGGGGGCGACCGGGCAGCGGATGCGCGCGCGGGGCAAGGCGGTGCCGCCCATTACCGGCGTGCGCGTGGGGCTGCGGGCGGATGAGGCGCGCTCCCGCATCGACGGACCGCCCCTCGGCCTGCCGCGGTTGAAGCTGCGGCTGCGGAGCGGCGGGGCGGGGCGGTCGCGGATCGCCATCGAACGTCCCCTCTTTCGCGCGAAGGGAGGTGCCGGGTGATCGAGGAAAAGGAGTACACGCTGGCGGACGCGCTGGACTTCGACGGGCGCGTCGCCGAGCCCCTGCGCGAGCGCCTGCGGCAGGTGGCGGAGGAGTGGCGGCTGCCGGTGGAGCGGCTCCGGACCTCCGCCATCGGGCAGGTGATGGACCGCGTGCGGCAGGTGTTCGGCACCCCGCTGTACAGGGTGCTGGCGGCGGCGTGGCGCAGGCACCCCTCCTGCCGCGCCTTCTGCGACCGGGAGGAGTATCCGCCCGGCGAGTCGCACACGGTGGAGCTGGCGGAGCACACGCTGGGATGGGAGTGCGAGCCCGCCGTGGAGGTGCTGGCGGATGGTCTGGACGCGGCGGGCGCGGGACGGCTGGCGGAGCTGCGCTTCGAGGTGGAGATCGAGGCGGCCGTGCGCGGGGGGCTGCTGACCATCCGCGACGCGAAGTTCATCCAGATGGAGGCGGCGGAGCTGACCATCGGCGCCACGCTGCGGCTGCAGGGCTTCACCGTCGCCACGTACAAGGTGCCCGTGCCCATCCCCGGCACCCTGCGCTTCGGCCAGGACGGCGAGCCCATCTGCCCCGGCGTCCCACCCGCGAACGAGGCGGCGCCGCCCGCCGTGGCGCAGGTGCCCGTGCCCGCCATCGTGGACGCGGACGCGGCGCCGGTGTGAGGCCGGTGCCCGGATCGGAACCCTCCGGCGAAAGGAGGAACGGATGCGCAGGACCGTGATTCGCTACGGAACCGTGTTCGCCGGCTGTGTCGCCGCGACGGCGGTGATGGCGCTCTTCAGCGAGAACGCGCGGCCGCTGGCGCTGCTGGGGTGGATGGTGTTCTTCGCGTCGCTGCACGTTCCCGCGCTGTGGAACGCGCCGGACCGCGAGATCTTCTGCGCCCGCTGGCTGCGCCGCCCGCGCGTAGCGCATGCCGCCAAACGCCGGCCGTAGAAGAGAAGAACTTTCACGCGGAGGACGCGCAGGAAGGACGCCAAGGAAGAACGAGAGGATGCGGAGCGGCGATGCGCCGTCTCCGCGTCCTCTCTCGTTTTCTCTTCCGCCAGGGACGTGACGCGCTCTCCCGTAGCAGGTGCATCCGGGAGAAAAGCGTTGCAAGACAGCAGGTTGCGGATTATCCTGCGCATGGCGCCGACGCCGCCCGTTTCCCCGCACCGCCGTGCGCGTGATTGTTCTCCGCCGCTGTTCTCCGTTGCTGCTCGCCCTCGCGTGCCTCTGCGCCGCGGGCGGCACCGCCGCGGCGCAGAACCGGGATTCCATCGTCCAGCAGCCGCCCCTCACGAACGTGCCGGGCGTGCCGCCCACGCAGCAGCCGCCCACGCAGCAGCTGCCCCCGCGGCAGACGCCAGGGGAGCAGCCGCCGGCGGATACGCCCGCCGCGCGGCAGCCGTCGCGCCCGCGCCCGTCGATTCCGAACGTGCAGCTGCCCAGCATCCGGATTCCCGGCGTGCGGCCGCGTGGGATTGCCGTTCCCCCGCTCTCCGGCCGCACGCTCGCCGAGGCGCGCAGGATCCTTACCGGCGCCGGGCTCACGCTGGGCGAGGTGAGCGAGCTGCCGGTGGACCGGCCCGCGGGCACCATCTTTCTGCAGCGCCCGGCCGCGGGAACGCAGGCGCAGCGCGGTTCGCCGGTTTCCGTCACCCTTGCCCGGGCGCCCGCTCCAGCGCCGCCGCCCGCGCGCTCGGCCACGGTGCCGGACGTGACGGGGCAGGCGCTTTCCACCGCCGTGCGGACGCTCGAAGGCGCCGGGCTGCGCGTGGCGAGCGTGGACGGGGCCTCCGGCTCCACCGCGCGCGTCAGCGCCCAGTCGTACCGCGCGGGCGAAACCGTCCCGCTGGGTACGGCGGTGCGGCTGACGATGTCCGCCCCCGCTGCCCCCGTGGTCGCCACACGCCCGCCGGTGCAGCCGCCGGCACGGCAGCCCGCGAACCCGCCCGCGCAGCAGCCGGTGGCACAGGCGCCGCGGCAGGCTCCGCCCGTGGACTCCGCCGCCGTGCCGGAGCTCGGGGCGCTGGCGCTGATAGATGCGCGGGCGGCACTGCAGAGCGCCGGCCTGGCCGCCGGCGTCGATCCGGCGCTGGCGGACAGCGCTTCGTGGACGGTCGCGTCGCAGGTGCCCGCCGCGGGCGCACGCATCCCGCTGGGAGGGATTGTCGCCCTGTCGCTGGCTCCGCCGCCCGCGCCGCTCGTTGGAGAGCAGCCCGCCGTGCCGCCGCCCGCCGCCAGCCCGGTCCAGACGCCGCGGCCGGCGGAGCGCACGTCCGCACCGCCCGTCGAAGCGCGGCGGCGCACGCTGCCCTGGCCGTGGATGCTGCTGGCGATCGTCGTCCTTGCGGCTGCCGCCGGGGCGAGGCGGCGGATGCGGGCGCGGGGAGGGACGGCCGCGGTGGCGCCGGTCGCGGTGTCCACGCGGGTGCGGGCGGAAGCGCCGGCGCGCGTGGAGGTGCAGGGCAGGCCGTTCACGGCCGCCGCGCCGCGGCTGCGGATGCGGGCGCGGGAAGCGACGCCGGAGCTTTCCGTCGCGGCGGCGGGGCCGCTGTTCACGACAACAGGAGGGGCAGGTGACTGAGGACGCGTCGCTGGGAGCAGCGCTGGACTATCGGCGGCGGTTCGCGGAGCCGCTGCAGGCGATCGTGAGCCGCGTGGCCGGCTCGTGGCCGCTGCCGGGAGACGGCTTGCGCGGCGCCGCCGTGGCGCAGGTGATGGAGCGCGTGGCCGCGATCTTCGCCACGCCGCTGCCGGACGTGCTGGCGCAGGGATGGAGCACCTTCGAGGAGTGCCGCGCGTTCTGCGATCCCGAGCGGTATCCGCCGGACGAGGTGAGCACCGTGGAACTGGCGGCGCACACCGTCCGCTGGACGTACGCGCCCGCGGTGGAGGTGCGGGCGGACGGCCCGGCGGGGCAGGGCGTGCCCGTCGCCGAGCTGGCGTTCCGGGTTGAGGTGGAGGTCGGGATGCGCGGCGGCCTGCTGGTGATTCAGGACGGCCGCTTCATCCGCGTGGACGCGGCCGAGCTGGACGTGCGCGGCTCGCTGTTCGTGGAGGACTTCATCGTCGCCACGTGCGAGACGTCGCTCCAGGTTCCCGGCTCGCTGCGGTTCGGGGAGTCCGGCATCCCCATCTGCCCCGACCGCGCGGCGCCGGCCCCGCCCACCAGGATCTCCGTTCCCGCCATCGTGGACGGCTCCGCAACGGTCTGAAGAAACTTCATATCACGCAGAGCAGCAGAGAGGCAGAGCAGCAGAGGGATTCGTTCTCTGCTGCTCTGCCTGCAAAAGGCTTTTTCTTTTTCCTACAGGCCGTAGACGGGACGCAGCTTGCCTTCCAGGTAGCGCAGCAGCGGCTCGTGGCTCAGCGGACGGCCGGTGACGCGCGCGCAGAGCTCGGGGGCGGTGTAGCGCCGGCCGTGCGCGTGCACGTGCGTGCGCAGCCACCCGAGAAGCCCGCCGAACTCGCCCCGGCGCAGCTCGTCGTTCAGCGACGGAAGGCCGGCGCGCAGCGCGTCCCACAGCTGCGCCGCGTACAGGTTGCCCAGCGTGTAGGTCGGAAAGTATCCGATGGCGCCCATGGACCAGTGGATGTCCTGCAGCACTCCCTCGCGGTCACTGGGCACGTCCAGCCCCAGGTCGCTCTTCATCCGCTCGTTCCACGCGCCGGGGAGGTCGGACACGGACAGGTCGCCGCGCAGCATCGCCCGCTCCAGGTCAAAGCGCAGCATGATGTGCAGGTTGTACGTGGCCTCGTCGCTCTCGATGCGGATGAGGTTCGGCTCCACCACGTTGAGCCCGCGGTAGACCGTGTCCACGTCCAGTGCGGCGACGGCGGGGTCGGAGACCTGGCGCTGCAGATCCGGGAGCGCCCACTCCCAGAACGGCCGGCCCCGGCCCACGAAGTTCTCCCACATCCGCGACTGGCTCTCGTGGATTCCCATGCTGGCCGCCTCCGCCAGCGGCTGCCCGAAGCGCTCCGCCTTGGGGAGTCCCTGCTCGTACAGCCCGTGCCCCGTCTCGTGCATGGTGCCGTGCAGCGCGCTCAGCAGCAGCCCGGCGTCGTAGCGCGTCGTCAGCCGCGTGTCGCCGGGGCCCGCCCCTTCGCAGAAAGGGTGGGTGGATTCGTCCAGCCGCCCGGCCTTGAAGTCGAAGCCCATCCGCTCCACCACGCCGCGGTTGAAGGCCACCTGCGCCTCCACGGCCAGGGGGATGCGCATCCACGCCGTGTCGGGCGTCGTGCCGTTCTCGCGCAGCTCGCGGATGAGCGGCACCAGCCCCGCCCGCAGCTCGCCGAACACGCGGTCCAGCTCCGCCGCGCGCAGTCCCGGCTCGAAGTTCTCCAGCAGCGCGTCGTACAGCTCGCCGCCCTCGGGCACGCCCAGCGCGTTTGCCGTGTCGCGGTTCAGCTTGACCAGCCGTTCCAGCCACGGCGCGAACGCGGGAAAGTCCGCCGCCTCGCGCGCCTCGCGCCAGCGGTGCATCGCGAGGGTGCTGACCTCCGCGATCTCGGACACCAGCTCCGTCGGCAAGCGGGTGGCGCGGTCGTACTCGCGGCGCAGGTTGCGCAGGTTGGCCGCCGCGTCCGCGTCCGCCATGATCGCCGCGTCGCCCTCGCACGCGGCGATCAGGTCGCCCATGCGCGCGGAGGTGCGCCGCTCGTGCATCAGGGTGGAGAGGAGGGCCGCCTGTTCGCCGCGGAGCGCCGCGGCGGCGGGGGGCATCATCACCTCCTGGTCCCACCCCAGCGTCGAGTTGATGGAGACCAGCACGGCCAGCTCGCGCAGCTCCGCCAGGAGGTGCGCGTACGGCGAGTTCGCGTGGGGATTGTCGGGCATCTCGGTCGGTTCCGGCACGGGCTGTGGATGGGCGGATGTCTGACGTCCGGCGAATCAATCCGCTGCAGCGGACAAAGTAGACGGCGTGGCGCAAGCAGTTTTCGTGCGCGCCGGGGCGGGCCCTCTCCCTCGCCGCCTTCGCCGCTCGTTCCTCGCGGCTCGCGGCGACCCCTCCCCCAACCGCGGGGGAGGGGTGTGGTGGGGCGGAGTTCCGGGCGCATCGGCCGGCCTTCGGGGCGGTCGAAATCCGTGCATCGCGCGCCGAACGCCGCCCACGCGGGCAGGTGAAGCCCCGCCGGGCGAGCTCCGCGAGCCCGGGGCGGGGCTTGTGGCATTTCTAGCCCCGGGCTTTAGCCCGGGGTGCTCCCGCGAGGGACGATGCGGTTTCGGGAGATCCGTGTCACACCTTGAGCTCCGGCGCCGCGCCCCCGACCGCGTCCGGGTACCGCGCCAGCACGGGCGCCACCCACTCCTCCAGGAACTCGTCCACCTGGGCGGGCGCGCGGCCCACGTACAGCTCCGGGCGCAGGTCCTCCTGCAGCTCCGCGCGCGTCACGCCGAAGGCCGGATCCCCCGCGATGCGGTCCATCAGGTCGTTGGGCAGGCCGTGCTGCTTCACCTGCCGCCCCGCCTCGATGGAATGCACGCGCACGCGCTCGTGCAGGTCCTGCCGGTCGCCGCCCTTCCGGGTCGCGCGCATCATCAGGTTCTCCGTGGCCATGAACGGGAGCTCGTCCATCAGCCGGCGGCGAATCATCTCCGGGTAGACCACCATCCCCGAGGCAACGTTGTGCATCAGCAGAAGCACCGCGTCTACCGTGAGGTAGGCCTCGGGGACGGCGATGCGCTTGTTCGCCGAATCATCCAGCGTGCGCTCGAACCACTGGCTCGCCGCCGTGAACGCCGGGTCGATGACGAGCGTGATGGCGTGACGCGACAGCGCGTTGATCCGCTCGCTCCGCATGGGGTTGCGCTTGTACGGCATGGCCGACGAGCCGATCTGCTGCTCCTCGAACGGCTCCTCCACCTCCTTGAGGTGCGACAGGAGCCGCACGTCGTTGGCGAACTTGCTGGCCGACTGCGCCACGCCGCTCAACGTGGAGAGGCAGCTGTAATCCACCTTGCGCGGATACGTCTGCCCGCCCACGCCGTACACCTGCTCGAACCCCATCTTCTGCGCGATCAGCCGCGTCAGCCGCTCCACCTTTTCGCCGTCGCCCTCGAACAGGTCCATGAAGCTGGCCTGCGTTCCCGTGGTGCCGCGGGAGCCGTGAAAGCGCAGCGTCTGGATGCGGAACTCCACCTCCTCCAGATCCAGCAGCAGGTCCTGGATCCATAGCGTGGCGCGCTTGCCGACGGTGGTGGGCTGCGCCGGCTGAAAGTGGGTAAAGCCGAGGGTGGGCAGGTCGCGGTGCGTGCGCGCGAACTCCGCCAGCTCCGCGACCACGGCCACGATCTTACGCGCGACGAGCCTGAGGGCTTCGCGGTGCTGGATGAGGTCCGTGTTGTCGCCCACGTACGCGCTGGTAGCGCCCAGGTGGATGATGGCGCGGGCCTCCGGCGCCTGCTCGCCCAGGTGATGGACGTGCGCCATCACGTCGTGGCGCAGCTGCCGCTCCAGCTCCCCCGCGCGCTTCAGGTCGAAGTCGTCCAGGTGCGCGCGGATGGCGTTGATCGCCTCCTCCGGGATGGGCAGCCCCAGCTCGCGCTCGGCCTCCGCCAGCGCCAGCCACAGCCTGCGCCAGGTGCCGAACTTGAACTTTGGGGAAAAGATGTACGACATCTCCGCCGAGGCGTACCGCTCCGTCAGCGGGTTGGAATATCGGTCGATGGCCATCGTGTCCATGCCAGAACGGGTAATCACCATGTATCGGTCATCGTGCCACGGGCGGGCATCGTACCGCCGGACCCGCGTGGGGCCCTCACCCCCGACCCCGCTTCCGCACCCGTACCTCCGTGCCCGCACACGGCCTGCGAGTGTGCGGGAGAGGGGAGCTGTTGAGTCATAACCAACCACCGCGATGGAATCCTCCCGGATTCTATCCCCCCGCCCGCGCCTTTTGCGGGAGGGGGTGGACGAGCCCAGGCGAGGGCCGGAGGGCTACGGCACCAGCTGCGGCCCGCGCCGGCGCGGCGCCTTCATCCCGGCGTCGGCGGGGTAGGCGACGCCGGTGAGGAACAGGCCTTCGGGCGGCGCGGGGGCCGACGTCTCCAGCTCCGTATCCTCCGAAAGCAGCTCCTGCATTGCGTCGGGCGGACGCTGGCCCAGGCCGATGTCCACCAGCGTCCCCACCAGGTATCGCACCATGTGGTGCAGGAACCGGTTGGCCGTGATGTGGAACTCCAGCCCGATCCCCTCCCACGGCGCCCAGCGCGCCTCCGTGACCGTGCACCGGTCGCCGCGCTCCTCCTGCCCCGCCTTGGCGAACGCCTTGAAGGAGTGCTCGCCCACGATGAACGCCGTGGCGCGCTCCATCGCCAGCAGGTCCACCGGGCGCACCAGCGGCCAGCACCACGGCGCTCGAAAGGGCGAATCCGCCTCGCTGGCCAGCCCGACGCGGTAGATGTAGGAGCGCGCCGTGGCGTCGTAGCGGGGATGGAAGAAGGGCGCCGCCGGCTCCGCGTCCGCCACCCACACGTCCTCCGGCAGCAGCGCGTTCATGGCGCGGCGCAGCGCGTGGGCCGTCCAGCGCGCGGGGACGTCCGCCGCGGCCACCTGGCCGGTGGCGTGCACGCCGCGGTCCGTGCGCCCCGAGCCAATGACGGCGGCGGGGCCGTTGGTGAGCTTGGCCAGCACGCGCTCCAGCTCCCCCTGCACGGTGCGCTGGTCGGGCTGCACCTGCCAGCCGTGAAAGCTGCGCCCATCGTAGTGGACGGTGAAGCGGATGCGGTGCCGGTCGGGAGAAGTCGCCATGGGGCGGGGAAGCTAGGGGCAAGTGCGAGAGCGCGAAAGTGCGAAAGTGCGAGAGTGGACCACGCGGGATTTGCGCACGTCGCGAGCCCTTTCCGCAGGTGCCGCTGTCCGTGCACCTTGTCCCGGATCGCGTTCTGCTGCGGCTGAAACTGAGAGCCGTCGCGCGTCTGCACCTTCGCTACTCCGGAATCGGCATCCATCATCCCTCACCATCCGCAGCGCCCGATCCTCGCCCCCGTCGCGTTTCCGGGCTGCGGGGGCGCGGACGCGGAATTCGCCCGCCTTTGTCACTCGGCCACTCTCGCACTTTCGCACTCTCGCACTTTCGCACTCTTCTCCCGATTGACACCCCGGCCGCGACCCCGTAGCATTCGGATCACCCCCGCACACCATCCGGGACCTCTCCCCGCAAACCGAGACGGGCCATGTTCTTCCCCGTTCGGCTGCACGACGCGGTCGATCTCGACACCGTGCTCCGCAGGCTGCTCCCCGTGCTCGCAGGCCCCCGCGGCGAGCGGCGCGTGGCCTATGCCTCGTTCGATGCCGCGCGCGGCGTGTTCGCCAAGCGCTGGACGCTGGGCGAGGGCGGCGCCGTGGACGAGGCCGCGGTGGAGCTGGAGCCGGTGCGCCTGCACGCGCTGCTGATGGACGACGCCGGCGGCGACCGCCCGCTGCGCCCGTGCGACAGCGCGCCCGTATGGGTGCTGCGCGACCTGCTGCCGGGGATCGAGCCGGAGCGCAACACCATTCGCGTGCGCGCCAT
>DATABT010000703.1:0-2386 GCA_036259455.1 Longimicrobium sp.
CGTCCCCCGCAAAACGCGCGGGGGACGGCCGGGGACGGGGCGGCCGGCGGCACGCACCAGACCATCCACCGCGCACCAGCGCCTCGCCGTGGGCCATGCAACCTTCGCCCGCTCCGTTGCCCATGCCCCCGGCGCAGTGTACCTTACGCGGGTTTGTGACGAAAAGGAACAAGCGTTCGCGAGACAGAAAGCAGGATGCCCACCTACGAGTACCGCTGCCCCCAGTGCGGCAACGAATTCGAGAAGTTCGGCAAGATGTCGGACCCGCCGGTCACGGAGTGCACGCAGTGCGGCGCCGAGGCCCAGCGCAGGATCAGCGGCGGGGCCGGCCTGGTGTTCAAGGGGAGCGGCTTCTACATCACCGACTACCGCGGCGAAGGCTACAAGAAGGCCGCCCAGAGCGAGTCGGGCGGCTCGTCGCCGTCCGGCGGTGAGTCCAGGTCCGGGACGGGCGAGGCCCCGGCGCCGAAGTCCGAATCCAAATCTTCCGGCTCGTCTTCGTCCGGCGGTTCGTCGCCGGGCGGCGCGAGCAAGAGCGAATAGATGGCGGTCGACAAGCTGCAGGCGGAAATTCAGCGCGCCCTGCGCGAGATGGGCGTCCAGGACGACGTTGCCGTCGCCCTGGAACGTCCCCGCAATCCCGAGCACGGCGACTGGGCCACCAACGTCGCCATGACGCTGGCCCGGCCGCTGCGCAAGGCGCCCCGGCAGATCGCGGACGAGCTGGTGGGGCGCATCGACGCGGCCGCGGCCGGCATCCTCAGCGCCGAGGTGGCGGGGCCGGGGTTCATCAACTTCCGCCTCTCCACCGACTACCTGCGCGAGGGGCTGGTCCGCATCGTCCGCGAGGGCGAGCGGTTCGGCCGGTCGCAGGCGGGGCAGGGGCAGCCCGTCAACGTCGAGTTCGTCTCCGCCAACCCCACCGGGCCGCTGCACGTGGGCCACGGGCGCCAGGCCGCGCTGGGCGACGCCATCGCCGAGCTGCTGGCGTGGGCCGGGTGGAAGGTGCACCGCGAGTTCTACTACAACGACGCGGGCGAGCAGATCAACAAGCTCACCCGCAGCGTGTGGACGCGGTACCAGCAGGCCGTGGGCAACGACGTCGCCTTTCCGGATGACGGCTACCACGGCACCTACATCGGCGAGATCGCGCAGGAGCTGGTCGCGCGTCACGGCGAGCGGTGGAAGGGCGACGAGTCGGCGGAGACGATGGACGCCATCCGCCGCTTCGCCGTGCAGCGCCTGCGCGACGAGCAGAACCGCGACCTGGACGGCTTTCGCGTCCGCTTCGACACGTACTTTCTGGAGTCGTCGCTCTACACGTCCGGCGCGGTGGAGGATACCATCCGCCGGCTGCGCGAGACGGGACACGTCTACGAGCACGACGGCGCCGTCTGGCTGCGGACCACGGAGTTCGGCGACGACAAGGACCGGGTGATGGTCAAGTCGTCCGGCCACCCCACGTACTTTCTTCCGGACGTGGCCTACCACCTCGACAAGTGGGAGCGCGGCTTCCACCGCGCCATCAACGTGCAGGGGAGCGACCACCACGGCACCACCGCCCGCGTCCGCGCGGGGCTGCGGGCGCTGGGGCTGCCGGAGGGCTACCCCGAGTGGGTGCTGCACCAGATGGTGCTGGTGATGCGGGGCGGCGTGGAGGTAAAGTTCAGCAAGCGCGCGGGCGGCTACGTCACCATGCGCGACCTGTACGACGAGGTTGGTGTGGACGTGGCGCGCTACTTCTTTCTGATGCGCCGCGCCGAAGCCCAGCTCACGTTCGACCTGGACCTGGCGCTGGAGCAGTCGGACCGCAACCCGGTCTACAAGATCCAGTACGCACACGCGCGCCTGGCCAGCATCTTCCGCCGCGCGGAGGTGGATCCGGCCACACTGGACCCCGCGGCCGCGGACCTGTCGCTCCTCTCGCACGAGAGCGAGGCGGAGCTGGTCAAGCTGCTGCTGCGCTTTCCGGAGGAGATCGAGTCGTCGGCCGAGGCGCACACGCCGCACGCCGTCTGCGCGTACCTGGAAGCGGTGGCGGGCGCGGTGAACAGCTGGTACCACGCCGGGAACCGCGACGCCTCGCTCCGCGTGATCGGCGCGGAGGTGCCGCCGGAGCAGTCGCGCGCGCGGCTGGTGCTTTCGCGCGCGGTGCAGGTGGTGCTGCGCAACGGCCTGGCCGTGCTGGGGATCACGGCGCCCGAGCGGATGCAGCGCGCGGAAGAGCCGGCGGAGGCGTCGGAGCCCTCCCCCGGCCTCGCTTAGACTTGGCCAGCCCCTCCGCACGAACCGCGCGGGAGGGGGTGTAAACTCCGGTTCGCGCGCGGTGGTGGGTGTGGTGCTCGGGCGGGCGCCCCCTCCCGCTCGACGCGCTCGCGACCTCCCC
>DATABT010000704.1:0-4802 GCA_036259455.1 Longimicrobium sp.
AGCCCGCGCACGCTGCGGCGCCGGCTGCAGGCGGCGGGGCTGCCGCCCGCGGAGCAGCTGCTGGCGTGGCGCCGCCTGCTGCACGCGGCGCGGCTGCTGGAAGACCCGCAGCGCAGCGTGCAGAGCGTGTCGCGGTCGCTGGGCTTTTCCACCGCGTCCGCCTTTCGCCGCAGCCTGCGCGCCCTCACCGGCCTGCGCCCCGCGGAGGTGGTGGCCGGCGGCGGCGTGCGGCTGGTGGCGGGGCTGCTGCTGGCGCGCTGCGGCGAGGGGGCGGCGGAGCAGCGCGTTCCGGCGGAGGAGGCGGGATGAGAGGATGGCCCCTGCGGGGCTCTCGCTGGCCGGATGGGACCCGCCGCGTCCCGTGCCCCGGCGGCACTTTGTGAGAGGGAACGGCGCCGCTCCCTTTCAACCCCCTCCGGCCGGACGCCTTCCGCGCCCGCCGGACCCACCCGAAGACCCATCAGGAGAACACGATGGCATCGTCATTCAAGGTCAACCTCGCCCTCACGGGCGAAACGGTCAGCACGCTGCAGCAGTACGGCTACAAGCTCTACGGCTTCCGGGTGGTGCAGGGCTCGCAGGGCGCCATGCCGGTGGTGTGGTTCCAGACCACCACCTTCGAGCTCAGCAACACCATCGAGTGGACGGAGGAGTACCAGGCCTACACCTCGCGGAGCGAGGTGATTCCGCGGGGGCACATCAACGCGGCGGCGGCCTACCCGGCGGACCTGGGGCAGGTGCTGCAGGTGACCAACCCCATGGGCATCGGCCAGGTGACCAAGCAGGGCGGGACGGAGGGGGCGATCTGCATCGTGAACCTCACCAGCTCGCGCTTTACCTGCGGCATCTCGCAGGCCCAGCCCGACGGGTCGTTCGGCCCCATCTGCGCCTTTCCGCTGCTGGGCAACAACATGGACGAGATCGTCCCCATCGAGAAGATCTTCCTGATGTTCTCGTCCGTGCCCCTGAACACCGGCGTGGTGCTGGAGCAGGCGTACGGCCCGGGGGTCCTCATCGACCTGACGGGCGTCTCCAGCCGCTCGGTGTCGTACGACGCCGACGCCGGCTGGTCGTGGCCGGACCAGGCGGCGTGGGCGATCTCGTATCCCCCCAACCAGAACCTGGTGCCGCTGCTCATCCAGCCCTCCGTGTAGCACCCCGGGGGCGCTTCCGCGCGGCGGAGGCGCCCCCGCCCTCTGCCCCGGCCGGCAGGGACAGTGAACCGGAACGCGCCAGCCGGGTCGTGGCTCTCCGGGCCCGGCCCGCGGTCACCTTGCAGCCTCAGGAGAACCGCGTGGACACATCATTCAGCGTAACCATCCACATGTCGGATGATTCGGTGCAGACCCTTGCAGCGGGCGGCTTCCGCCTTTGCGGGTTCCGGGCGGTGAAGGGCCCGCCCGGCGCCCTGCCGGTGCTCTGGTTTCTGGGAGATTCCTACTCGGAGACCACCAGCGTGGAGTGGACGGACGTCTACGAGGCGTATACCTCGCACACGGCTTTCACGCCCGGCACCAACACGAACGTCGCCACTCCGGGCGGCGCCCAGGCGAGTACCGGCACCGAGTCCGGCACCTCGGCCAGCACTTCGGCCGGTCCCGGGACGGGCACCCAGACCAGTATCGGAACCAGCAAGCCGACTGATCATCCGGCCAGCACCCAGGCCGGTGCCAGCACCAACACGAAGGTCGCCACTCCGGCCGGCACCCAGGCGAGTACCGGCACCGGCACCAGCACGACGGCGAGCACGCAGGGGAGTACCGGCACCGGCACGACGGCCGACGCTCCGGCGGGCGCCCAGGGCAGTACCGGCACCAGTACGGAGCCTGGCACGCCGCCGGGCACTCAGGGGAGTACCGGCACGAGCACGGAGTCCGGCACTTCGCCCAGTGCCCAGGCCGAGACCGGCACCAGCACCGCGCCGGGCACTCCGGCCGGTGCTCAGGGGAGTACCGGTACCAGCACGACTGCCGACACTCGGACCAGCGCCGGTACCAACCCCGGCACCGGCACCGTCATCGACCCCGCGTTCTCGTACCCGGTGCAGCTGGGGCAGGCGCTGCAGGTGACCGGCGCCGACCTCAGCGGCGAAGTGGTGGAGGTTGGGGGTACGCCGGGGGCCGTGGCCATCATCAACACAACCCCCGCCCCATTCACCTGCGGCATCGCGCTCCTGCAGCCCGGCGGGGGCTCCATTCCCATCTGCGCGTTTCCCATGCTGCCGAACGGCGACGATCTGATCGTGCCCCTGGACACGGTGTTCCTGATGTTCTCGCCGCTCGCCGAGCAGGAGGGAGAACTGGTGGAGCGGTCGTTCAGCGCGGGGCTCCTCATCGACATGACGGACGCGTCCAGCCGCTCCGTCACCTACGACGCAACTACCGGCGTGTGGTCCTGGGCCGACCAGGCAGCGTGGGCGACGCCGTACCCGCCGAACCAGGAACTGGCCCCGCTGCTGGTTCTACCGCTCGCGTAGCGGTGCCCTGCGCGATCGCGGAAGACGACGGATCCGCCACGCAGGGGCACGCGTGGCGGGGCCGCCGTGCTTTCGCCGTCTCTCCGCGCCACGAGCGAGGAGATCCCGTGGCCTCTCCGGGGCTTTGAGTGGCCGGATGGGACCCGCCGCGGCACCCGCGCCCCGGGCACATTGCGGACGGGGACGGCGCCGCTCCCTGCACCCTGCTTTCCGGCCGCGTTCGCGCACGGCCGGGCTCACGGACAAACCAGGAGAATACGAGACGATGGCATCGACATACACCGTGGAGATCGCGATGTCGGGCGAGACGGTTACCACCCTGCAGCAGTACGGCTTTCACCTGTACGGAATGCTGGTGGTGCAGGGCTCGCCCGTGGCCAAGCCGGTGGTGTGGTTCAAGAGCACCACCTTCGAGCTCACCACCACCCTCACCTGGACCGAGGAGTACCACGCCTACACCTCGCGCACCGAAGTCATTCCGCGCGGGCACATCGACGCGGCGGCGTCGTACCCCGTCGAACTGGGGCAGGTGCTGGAGGTGAACAACCCCATGGGCATCGGCCAGGTGAGCAGCGAGGGGGGCACGGAGGGGGCGATCTGCGTCGTCAACCTCACCACCAGCCGGCTGACCTGCGGCCTCTCGCAGACCGATCCCGACGGGTCGGTGGGACCCACCTGCGCCTTTCCGCTGCTGGGGAACAACATGGACGAGATGCTCCCCATCGAGAAGGTGTTCCTGATGTTTTCGTCCATCCCCATCAACACGGGGACGGTGATCGAGCAGGCGTACGGCCCGGGGGTCCTCATCGACCTCACCGGCGCGGGCAAGCGCGCGGTGTCGTACGACGCGGACAACGGGTGGTCGTGGGAGGACCAGGCGGGGTGGGCGCTCTCGTATCCGCCCAACCAGAAGCTGGTGCCGCTGCTCATCCAGCCGCGGCCCTAGCGCGTCCGGGGCGCTCTCGCGCGCGGGAGCGCCCCGCATTCCCCGCCCATGTTCACGCTGGAGCTGAAGGACGGCGAGCGGCGCGTGCTGGACCTGCGCGCCAGCCGCCGCATGGTGATCACCAACGTCAGCGAGGCGCCGGTGCGCCTGCGGGTAACGCGGCGCGGTCCGGAGGGCTGGGCCCCGGTGAGCGGCGACGTGCTGCTGCAGCCGGGAAGGCGCTGGCGCGGGTTCGCCCGCGAGACGGGAAACGGAAACGCGGTGGTGGGCGTGGAAGGCAGCGCCGGCGCCCCCCTGGTCCGCGTGCACTTCTAGAACCCCGCGGCGGAACGCCGCGGCCAACCTTCATCGAGGAAGCCCATGCTCATCGTCTGCACCACCGATCCCATCATCATCGAGGCCGCGCGCACGTCGCCGTCGTCGGCCCCCTGGAAGCCGCTGTACGTGTTGGATTCCTCGCTCTCGAAGGCCGAGGCGACCATTGCCCTGGCGCAGACGCTGCAGCAGCTGGGCGACACGGAGCCGCTCTGTCTTTCCGCCCACGGCAACAACAACGAGATCGGCGACGCGGATGAACACTGGGGGTGGACGTACGCCGACGTCGCCGAGCTGCTGGAGAGGTACGTGCCCGCCTACAAGGGCAGCATTCTGATCCACGCCTGCGCCACGCAGATCGTGAACTTTGCCTCCAACCTGGCCGTGGAGCTGGAGAACCGGAAGGCGCTGAACGGCACCTGGATCTACGGCTACAACCGCGCGCTGCCGTCCAGCGCGGGCTTTCCCCCGCCGGACAGGCTGGCCAGCCAGGCGGACCTGCAGGGCTCGCAGGTGCTCTACCGGATGGACGAGTAGCGCCGCCGCAACGCACGAGGCGCCGCCCCGCTCGTCTCATCTCTCGGCAGAACAGTCATCCTGAGGGAGGCGCCGCTCGCAACCTTCGCATACGAAAAACTCTGGCGCCGACGAAGACCTTGCCGGCACAACCGTGAGGCCGGCTCCAGAGCGCAGGAGCCGGCCCCGCTCGTCTCATCTCTCGGCAGACAGTCATCCTGAGGGAGGGGCCGCTCGTAACCTTCTCATACGGAAACCTCTGGCGCCCACCGAAGGACCTTGCCGGCACAACCGCCGGGCCCGGCTCCGGAGCGCAGGAGAGTACTGGCGGAAAGAAGGTCCTTCGGTCGCGCCGCAAACAGTTACGTGACTTCCGGTTTGGCGCGGGCACTCCCTGAATAGAAAGGGATTCGGGCGAGGTCCGTCGAGGGGGCGCGGCACCTGCCCGGGCGAGTAGATTTCTCAGTCGGCGCCACGGGTTCCTGCACCGGCAGCAATCACGCGGCGCCTCCTTCGAAATGACAGCCGCGGCGCGAGCGACTTTCATCC
>DATABT010000705.1:0-4705 GCA_036259455.1 Longimicrobium sp.
GAAACCGGTCCACGCGCGGTGGTCGGAGGTGAACCGCCAGTTCCTGGATTTCGTTGCCGCCAACCCGGAGTGCATGGACCGGGGCAGCTACACCGTCATCAGCCAGGCGCCCGGCCTGCAGACGTACTCGTCGGTGCAGCCGTGGCCGCTCTTCTTCGGGCCGTCGCAGCGGCGGGAGCTGGCGGAGATGGCGGTGGGGATCGACGGGGTGATCAAGGCGGCCGTCGAGCGCTTCCTGCAGAACGACATCAAGACCATCACGGAATACTACCACGTGGGTCCCTCGATGGACGGCTCTCCGCCGAGATCGGGCGTGATCACGGAGGAGTCGATCTCCATGATGGTGGAGAAGCCCGACGGCGTGGGCAGCGCGTTCTCGCGCGGCGACTACCTGGAGACGCGGGAAGGGCTCAAGCTGATGGAGTTCAACTCCAGCGGCTTTCTCGGCGGGCTGGCGACGCCCGATTACCTCTGCGAGCGCTACCTGGAGTCCGCGCCCACCACCCGTTTCCTGCGCCAGGTGAACCGGCGTGCCCGGCCGATGGGGATCCGCCGCGCCATGCTCCGCCACGTCGTGGAGGACTCCGAGCGGCTGGGCGCGTGGACGGAAGGCGACTTCAACGTGGCGATGGTCATCTACCCGAACTCGCCCACGATCATCTCCAGGTTCGATGCGGAGGAGTACACGCGCGAGCTGCACGCCGCGCTGGTGGAGGCCGGGCACGCCCCGCGCGGCCGGGTAATGCTGTGCTCGATGGAGGAACTCTGCGCCGGCTCGGAGGGGGTGACGCTGGCCGGCGAGCCGGTGCACGCGGTGATCGAGCAGCAGAACGGCCGTGGCAGCGTCACGCCCGTGTTCCAGGCCTTCAAGGCACGGCGCGTGAACCTGTTCAGCGGTCCCATCAAGAGGATCCTGTCCGACAAGCGCAACCTGGCCCTGGTCTCCGAGCAGGCGGACTCCGCCGACTTCACCGCCACCGAGCGCGCGCTGATCGAGCGGCACCTCGCGTGGACGCGCCGGGTGCTGCCGTCCCGGACCACTTTCCGCGGGCGCCCGCTGCGCCTTCCCGACGACCTGCCCGCCGGCCGCGACGACTTCGTGCTGAAGAAGGGGTGGTCCAACCGCGGCGACGGCGTGGTGGTGGGGCGGGTTCGCACGCCGGACGAGTGGGAGCAGGCCATCGCCCGGGCGGTGCGGGAGGGGGACTGGGTGGTGCAGGAGCGGCTGGAGCCGGTGCCCTACTGCTTCCACAACGTCCGGGCCGGCGCCGTGGGGCACGAGGTGGTGTGGGGGCTGTTCGTGTTCGGCGAGTACTTTGGCGGCGTGCACCTGACCATGCTGCCCACCGGGCACGGCAGCGGCGTGGTCAACCCCAACCAGGGCGCCGAGCTCGGTGCCGGGCTGGCGCTGGTGGATTGACCGGCGCAACCCGCAACGTTCCCGCCGCCCCCGGTCCCCCAATCTCGTGTGCAGAACGGCGGAACGACTCAACGCAGAGTACGCGGAGGTAAAAAGCGAGTTCGCAAGGACAACGCGTCTGTTCTCTGCGAACTTCTTCTGTTCTCTGCGTACTCTGCGTTGCGAGTAGGTCTCACGCGGAGGACGCGGAGATGCTCCTCTGTGACTTCCGTGTGAGACTCATTCTTTTCAGGCTCATCGCGGGTTTCGTTGCAACGCGAGGTCCACGCGCCGTGAACTGTCATTGCGAAGGAGGCGCCGCGGGGACTTTGCCCATGCAGGATCTTGTTGCGTCGACTGAGAAATCCAATCACCCACGCTCGTGGCCCGCCGCCGTTGCCGCCCTTTGCCCCCGGATGCGCCGCACTGACGCGGGCGAGGACCGGGCAGGGGACCGATCACCTGCACGGGTGAGTAGATTTCTCAGTCGGCGCCATGGGACTCCTGCACGGGCTGAGTCCAGAGTGGGCGCCTCCTTCGAAATGACCGATCGGCGTCGCCCTGCTTACCTGCAACAAAATCGACGAAGAACCTCTTTTCAGGATTCGGTATCAGTCTCCTGCAACGAGGTTTGACGCCACCAGCTGCTCGGCCTCGTCATCCGACATGATGACGATGTCTTCGTAGATCCTGCGCTCGATCTCTTCCGCCATGGCTTCAAGCGTCGGCATGGAGAACACGTCGCGGATCGAGATCTCCACGGCGAACGTGGCCTGGATGTGGGCCAGCAGACGCGTGGCCAGGAGCGAGTGCCCGCCCAGGTCGAAGAAGCTGTCGTGCGCGCCCACCCGGTCCACGCGGAGCACCTCCGCCCAGATCCCCGCCAGCACCTCCTCCACCGTCGTCTGCGGTGCCACGTACCGTTCCTCCGCCGACGCAAGCTCCGGCGCCGGCAGCGCCTTGACGTCCAGCTTTCCGTTCGGGGTCAGCGGCAGCGCCTCCAGCACCACGAACGCGGCCGGCACCATGTACCCCGGCAGGCTCTGCCGCAGGTGCTCGCGCAGTTCCTCCGCCTCGACACCCCCGACGACGTAGGCCACCAGCCGCTTCTCTCCTGGCTGATCCTCGCGCACGATCACCCGCGCTTCGCGCACCGCCGAGTGCGCAGACAGCACGCTCTCTACCTCCCCCGGCTCGATCCGGAAGCCCCGGATCTTGACCTGATCGTCCACCCGGCCCACGAACTCCAGCTTCCTCTCCCCCCGCCACCGCAGCCGGTCGCCCGTGCGGTACATCCGCGCACCCGGCTCTCCCGAGAACGGGTCGGGGACGAAGCGCTCGGCCGTCAGCCCGGGCCGGTTCAGGTAGCCGCGCGACACGCCGCCGCCGCCCACGTACGCTTCGCCCGGAACCCCCAGCGGAACCGGGTTCAGGGCACCGTCCAGCAGGTAGATCCGCTGGTTCCCCGTCGCATGCCCCAGCGGAACGCTCAGCGCGTCCTCCGCGACGTGCTCCACCTGCTCGTACACGCAGAACGTGGTCGTCTCCGTGGGCCCGTACATGTGCAACAGCCGCCCGGGCCTGCCGGCCTTCAGCAGCCGCCGGACGCTGTCGGCGTCCACGGCCTGACCCCCGAAGAGCACCTCGCGCACCGGGGCGAAGATGTCCGGTACTTCGTGAGAGAGCTGGTTCACCAGCGCGGTCGTCAGAAAGATCGTGCTGATGCGCTCCTGGCGCAGCGCCTCGCGAAGGGCGGGGGGGGAGAGGAGCACGTCCTGGGGGATCCCCACCAGGGTGGCTCCGTTGAGGAAGGCGCCCCATGCCTCGAACGTGAGGGCGTCGAAGCCGGCGTTGGACGCCTGCGCGACACGGTCGCCCGGGTGCAGCTGCACGTAGTCGGTTTCGCGGACGAGCTGGACGACCTGGCGGTGGCCCACCATCACGCCCTTGGGCTTTCCCGTGCTCCCGCTGGTGTAGACGATGTACGCCAAACTCTCGGCTGTCGCCCCACTGCGAGGCGCTTCGGTCGACTCCGACGCGAGCGCGTCGGCGGCCCGGTCGAGGTGGACGACCTCCAGGCCGGCTCCCTCCACCACCCCCGCCAGGTCGCCGCGGCTGAGCAGCACCCGGACGCTGCTGTCGGCGAGCATCAGGCGGAGCCGCTCGGCCGGATAGCCGGGGTCCAGCGGCACGTAGCAGCCCCCCGCCTTCAGCACCGCCAGCAGCGAGACGATCAGCTCCACGCCACGCTCCAGCAGCACGCCCACGCGCGCCTCGGGGCCCACGCCCAGACGCACCAGGTGGTGCGCCAGCCGGTTGGCGCGCGCCTCCAGCTCCTGGTACGTCAGCTCCGCCTGGCCCCAGACCAGCGCCACCGCTTCCGGCCGCTCCCGCGCCTGCGCCTCGAAGAGCTCGTGGACGCACACGCCCCGCGGGTACGGCCGCTCCGTCCGGTTCCACTCCTCAAGGACCGTCACCCGCTCGGCTTCACCCAGCAGGTTCAGACGGGAGAGCGTCCGGTCGGGCTCCCGCGCGACCTGCTCCAGCACTCGCTCCAGGTGCCCCAGCATCCGGACGATGGTGCCGCGCTCGAACAGGTCCGTGCTGTAGGCCAGCCCGCCGCGCAGGCCCTGCCGCGTTGCTACCAAGGCGAGCGACAGGTCGAACTTGGCGTGGGTGAAGTCCGTGTCCACCCTTTGGGCGTTCAGCTCTGCCAGGCCACGCCCCGGTTCCTCCACGTTCTGTAGCGTGAACGACACCTGAAAGAGGGGCGAGTGGCTCAAGGACCGCTCCGGCTGCAAGTCGGCCACCAGCTTCTCGAAGGGCACCTCCTGGTTCTCGTACGCGCCCAGCGTGGCTTCCCGCACCCGCCCCAGCACCTCGCGGAAGCTCGGGTTTCCGGAGAGGTCGGTACGCAGCACCAGCGTGTTGACGAAGAAGCCGATCAGCTCCTCCACCTCCTTCCGGGTCCGCCCCGCGATCGGGCTGCCCACGACGATGTCCTCGCTCCCGCTGTACTTGCTCAGCAGCACCTGGAAGGCGGCCAGCAGCGTCATGTACAGCGTCGCGCCCTCGGCCCGTCCCAGCGCCTGCAGCCGCTCCAGCAGCTCACCGGGAAGCTCGATCCGCTCGGACGCTCCGCGGAACGTTCGCGCCGGCGGGCGGGGACGGTCGGTGGGCAGCTCCAGCAGCTCCGGCGCACCCGCCAGGCGCTCGCGCCAGTACGAGAGCTGCCGATCCAGGGCCTCGCCCTGCAGCTGCTCGCGCTGCCACACGGCGTAGTCGGCGTACTGCACCGCCAGCTCC
>DATABT010000706.1:0-2703 GCA_036259455.1 Longimicrobium sp.
TCATCGCGGATTTCGTTGCACGCACGAAGTCTGCGCCGTGAGCTGTCATTTCGAAGGAGGCGCCCACGAGGACTTGCCTCTTGCAGGATCCTGTTGCGCCGACTGAGAAATCTGATCACCCACGCTCATGGCTGGCCGCACGTCCCGGGACCCGCCTTCGATGCGCCGCACAGAAGCGGGGCGAGGACCGAGCCGTGGGCCGGGTCACCAGCACGGGTGAGTAGATTTCTCAGTCGGCGCCATGGGAATCCTGCACGGGCTGAGTTCGGTGCAGGCGCCTCCTTCGAAATGACAGTTCGGCGCCGGGTCTGTTTACCTGCAACAGAATCGACGAAGCACCAATTTTTTGGAGAGGATGGTGATGCTCGCACAGGGGCACGGAACCTGGCAAAGCTGGATCACCCGAAGCGCGATCAGGTGATCTCCGCCCGCTCACGACACATCGTGGAGAGGCGGGATGCCTGCCGACGCATTCGGCGCCACAGCGGATCGATCGTCGCGCGCAGGGTTCGCAAGACGCGCTTCGGGTCAGCGGGGGCGGGGCCGTGCACGTGGGCCGTTTTCCTGCACGGGCGAGTGGATTCGCCCGGTGGGGGCCGGGGGCGGAGGCGGAGCCGCGGCGGAGATCATGCGGCGGCTCGCCGCCGTAGATCGTGCAGCAACAAGGACTGGTGCGGCGGCCTCCTGCGTGGAAAGAACGCTGGGGGGACCGCGGAGCGAGAAAACGAATCGCCGGCACGGGTGAGTAGACTTCTCGGTCGGCGCCACGGGTTTCCTGCACGGGCAGTGATCACGCGGGCGCCTCCTTCGAAATGACAGCCGCGGGGTGGACGACTTTCATCGACAGGCGGAAGATCGATCGGCTGGATGCATGGATTACCGTCTGCGGTTGATGCGGTTTGCCGCGGATCGGGTGGGATGGGCCCTGTCGCCGTGCGCAGCGGCGGCGTATCGTGTCAGAAACATCCGATCCGAACTCCACGACATCCGCCCGGAATTCCGATGGCGAACGAATCCAACGACCTCACGCGCCGCGACTTCGCGAAAGTGGCCGTCGCGGCGGCGGTGGCGCCCGCGCTGGGCGCGTGCGCATCCACGGTGCCCGGGACGGCGTCCGCTCCCGCGCCCGGCGTTACGTCGCCCGGCCCGACCGCGGCCGCGCAGACGCCCGCCGCCGCGCGGCAGGAGCCTACGCCGCTGGCCCGCGTGCTGATGGACGCGATCCGCGTGCAGTACGGCGACCGGATGACGGAGGAGGAGATGGCCAGGGTGCAGCGCAGCATCAGCGGCGTGCTCTCCACCGCCGAGCGCCTGCGCCGCTTTCCGCTGCCGATCGCCGCCGAGCCCGCGTTCGTGTACCGCGTGCCCGGAGGCGCCGCGTGAGCATTCCGGACGAGACGCTGTACCTGCCGCTTACCGATCTTGCGGAGCAGGTCCGCACGCGGCGGCTGGACCCGGTGGAGTTGGCGGAGGCGTACATGGAGCGCCTGGAGCGCTTCGGGCCGCCGCTGGGCGCGCTGGTGACGGTGACGCGAGAGCGTGCGCTGGCGGAGGCGCGCGCGGCGCGTGACGAGATCGCCGCCGGGCGCTACCGCGGTCCGCTGCACGGCATTCCGTACGGCGCCAAGGACCTGCTGGGCGCGGAAGGCTATCCCACCACGTGGGGCGCGCAGCCGTACCGCGAGCAGCGGCTGCCCGACGCCGCCGTGGTGGAGCGGCTGAAGGCCGCGGGTGCCGTGCTGGTGGCCAAGCTGGCCTCGGTGGAACTGGCGGGCGGGTTCGGTTACGAGCAGGCGGACGCGTCGTTCACCGGGCCCGGGCGCACGCCGTGGAACCGGGACTACTGGAGCGGCGGGTCGTCCAGCGGGCCGGGCGTGGCGGTGGCCGCCGCGCTGGTGCCGTTCGCCATCGGCAGCGAGACGTGGGGATCGATCTTCGCCCCGGCCGCGCTTTCCGGCGTGACGGGACTGCGGCCGACGTACGGGCGCGTGAGCCGGTGGGGGG
Organism: Longimicrobium sp.; assembly: GCA_036259455.1. Lineage (GTDB taxonomy): Bacteria > Gemmatimonadota > Gemmatimonadetes > Longimicrobiales > Longimicrobiaceae > Longimicrobium. The sequence continues at coordinate 2,005 of DATABT010000706.1, forward strand.
CGATGGCGCTGTCATGGACGATGGACAAGATCGGCCCCATGTGCCGCACCGCGGAGGACTGCGGCGTGGTGCTGGAGGCCATCGCCGGGCCCGACCCGCGCGACGAGTCGACGGTGGAGCGCCCGTACCGCCACGCGGCGGACGCGCGGCTGCCGGCGCGGCCGCGGCTGGGCATCCTGCAGGGGAACGCGGAGGGCGCGCAGCCGGAGGTGCGCCGCAACTTCGAGGCGTCGCTGGAGGTGCTCTCGGATTTCGCGGAGCTGGTGCGGGACGTGACGCTGCCGGAGTACCCGTACGGCGCGGCCGCGTCGCTCATCATCGACGCGGAGGCGGCCAGCATCTTCGAGGAGCTGGTGACGAGCGGCCGCGTGCGCGAGCTCAGCGCGCCGGAAGACCGCATCGGCGGATACGCGGGGCAGGTGGTGCTGGCGAAGGACTACCTGCGGGCAATGCGCGTGCGCCGCCCCGCCGGCGAGGCGCTGGACCGGCTGTTCGCGGACGGCGGATTCGACGCGCTGGTCCATCCCACCTGGAACACGGTCTCCTATCCCGTCGGCAAGCCCTTCGACGACGCGTGGACGGACGCGCCCGGCGGCGGGCAGGGGATCAGCGGCGCGGCGAACCTGGTGGGGCTGCCGGGGATCGCATTGCCCAACGGCTTCGGCCGCGAGAACCTGCCCACGTCCATCGCCTTCACCG
>DATABT010000707.1:0-7905 GCA_036259455.1 Longimicrobium sp.
CCCGTCCTCCGCGAAGGACGGGCCGGCCCGGAAACAGGAGATGCCCCGCGGCGGACGGTCATCCCGCGGCGGGGGTCCCTTCGCGTTCCGCGCGCAGCACTTCGATCTCCTCCGGCGTCCACTCGTTCAGCCGGTCGATCTCGCAGCGGATCTCCACGTAGGGCGAGCGTGCCACCTGCGTGCGCCGCTCGCGCGCCGCGAACGCCGCGCCGCGCGCCTCGTCCCAGCGCCCCGCGTCCACGTACGCGTGGATCAGCGTCTCGTACGCCAGGGGGTGCGGATACGTGCGCAGCAGCGCCTGCAGCTGCGGAATGGCGTCGATGCGCGACTTGCGGCTGGTGAGGTCCATCTCCATCAGCTCGTACGCCACCTCGGCGCGGCGGCGCAGCAGTTCTTCCAGCTCGTCGGGATACGTCTCGTGGTCGTACTCGCCCAGCGCGTGCAGCGTGGGCGGCTCGCGCCCGAAGATGGCGTTGATGATGGAGCCGTGCGGCGGCGTGTCTTCGCCCTCCTCCGCCTCCTCCGCCATCCGCTTTCTGATCCAGTGCCGGATGCCCATTGATCGCTGGCCGTGGGTTGATTGTTTCCGCGCGCGGCAGAGGCAAGAGGCGCGCCGGGCGGGGGAGTGCGAAAAGAAGCGCGAGAGTGCGAAAGTGGCAAGAGCGGGGAACGTCTCCCCCGGGCCGTGGACCCCGCGCAACCCGAGCCTCACCCGCTCATAGGGCAACAGAGGAAATGGAGCGGAAGCATTGTCTCCGTTGCCGTGTTGCTCTGTTGCTCTGTTGCTCCGTGTGCCAGCTCTTTTGCCGGATCTGGCACTACCCTTCCTGCTGCGAGCCGCCGCGGCCGCGGGTGCCGTCCTTCGTAGCGCGTTTGGCGATGCGGGCGGGGACGAGCGCGCCCTTGCCGAAGCGTCCGCGCAGCCGGTCCGCCGCCTCCGCCAGCTTGCGGTCGCGCTCCGTCTCCGGGCCGCCGGGCGCGTCGTCGAACAGAACGAGATCCTCCTCCTCCTCCCCCACCAGCTTCGACACACCGACGCCCAGCAGCCGCACGCCGCCGCCGCGCCGCGCCAGCAGGTCGCGCAGCAGCTCGCGCGCGATGGCGAAGATCGCGCGGTCGCTTTCGATGGGATCGGGCGCCGTGCGGCTGGCGGACCTGTCGGTGAAGTCGGCGTAGCGGATGCGCACCGTCACCGTGCGCGCGCGCAGCCCCTCCGCGCGCAGCGAGGCGCCGGTGTCCACCGAGAGCATCATCAGCCGCGTCTCCAGCTCCTCCGGGTCGGCGATGTCCTTCGCAAAGGTGCGCTCGTGCGAAACGGACTTCTGCTGGCCTCGCGTGGTGACGCGGCCGTGGTCCTCGCCGCGGGCCAGGTGGTACAGCCACTCGCCGCGCGACTCGCCCACCCAGGAGACCAGCGTGGGAAGGTCGATGGCGAGCAGGTCGCGCACCGCCGTGGCGCCGCGCCGCCGCAGCGACTCCGCGAACGCCGGCCCCACGCCGGGGATGTCGGCCAGGTCGAAGCGCGCCATGAACTCCGCCCCGCCGCCGGGCGGAACGATGTGCACGCCGAACGGCTTGTTGACGGACGCCGCCATCTTCGCCAGCGTTCGTCCCGTCGCGCCGCCGATGGAGATGCTGATCCCCGTGCGGTCCATCACCTCGCGCTGCATGCGGAGCGCCGTATCCTGCAGCGACTCGCCGCGATACAGCATCTCCGTCCCCGTGAGGTCCAGGTAGAACTCGTCCACGCTGGCGGCTTCGACCATGGGCGAGAACTCGTCCAGCACCGCGCGCACCTCGTGGTGCTTGCGCGACACCATCTCGCCCGGGACGGGTACCACGACGGCTTTGGGACAGAGGCGGATGGCCGTGGCCATCGGCATTCCCGCGTGCACGCCGAACTTGCGCGCCCCGTACGACGCCGACGTCACCACGCCGCGCGCGTTGGCGCTCCCCCCCACGATCACCAGATCGGACTTTCCCGCCCCGTCCGGGTCCGCCAGCATGGCGCACCGGACGAAGTAGGAGTCGCAGTCGGCGAGGAGGATGCGGGGGTGCACTGGAGTGCGAGAGTGCGAAAGTGCGAGAGTGCGAAAGTGCGAAAGTGGCCGCACCGGGGGCCTCTGGAGTAAGCATAATCCAAAGAATCGCCGAAGGGTATCGCTACTTCGTGCACTTGTGTGGGACACTCTCCCCCGCCCCGACGACGGCGAGGGGTGGTGCGGAGAAACACGCGACGCAGGATCGAACTTTCCCTTCCCCACGCAGTTTGCGGGGGAGGGCCGGGGAGGGGCCCACGCGCAGCGCGACGCCGTAGAACCCGCCCGGTGCAGGAGGGCGGCCGTGGCGAGATGAAGTTCAACCTCCCTCAGGTTTTTGGAGGCGGGAAATAGGCGAGGTTTACGAGCCCGGAGGGGGCGCTTCCCAGAGCGTGCGAGGCATCGTGAAATCAGCCGGTCCGCCGGCTATTCCCTATTCCCTATTCCCTATTCCCTATTCCCTATTCCCTATTCCCTATTCCCTATTCCCTCCGCAGCAGGCAACCCTCCTCGCCGGACCGGCATCACACACGCCGGACCCGTGAACGGACCATGGACGACCTACATCTCATCCAGCAGGCCAGGCAGGGCGACGGCGGGGCGGTGCGCGAGCTGTACCAGCGCCACGCCGGGCGGGTGTACGCCGTCGTCAAGCGCCTGGCCGGCCACGACGAAGCGCTGGCCGAAGACTGGGCGCAGGAGGCGTGGATACGGGCCATCCGCGCCCTCCCCACCTTTCGCGGCGACTCGCGCTTCACCATGTGGCTGCACCGCATCGCCGTCAACAGCGCGCTGCACGGCCGCCGCTCGCGGCTGCGCAAGGCCGGCCGCGAGGCGCCGATGGACGACACCTTTTCCGTGCGCCCCGCCGCGGAAACCAGCGTCCTGCGCATGAAGCTGGAAAAGGCGATGGAGCGCCTGCCCGAAGGCATGCGCAAGGTGCTGGTGCTTCACGACGTGGAAGGCTACACGCACGAAGAGATCGGGCAGATGCTGGGCGTGAACCCGGGGACGTGCAAGAGCCAGCTGTTCAAGGCACGCGCGCGTATGCGCAGGCTGCTCACCCCGCAGCCCGAAGAAGAGCCCGCAGAGGAGGAGATGGCATGCAGCATCTAGATCTGGAGCAGCTCGCCCGCCTGGTGGACGAGCCCGCGGAGCCCGCCGAGGCCGAGCACCTGCGCGGCTGCCTGGTCTGCCGCCGCGAGCTGGCCGAGATGCGGGCCCAGACGGACGCGCTCGCCGCGCTGGAAGACCCCGGGGTGCCGCCCGCGCTCTGGGCCGCGCTGGAGGCCCAGCTGCTGGAGGAGAAGCTGATCCGCGCGCCGGCCCGGGTCCGGCCGGCGGGATTCAGCCGCGCCCACCTGCGCATCGCCGCGTCGCTCGCGCTGTTCCTGGCGGGCGGCGCCGCGGGCGCCATGCTCTGGCGCACGCCGGATGCCGGGTCCATCGCGTCGCTGGACCCCGCCGCCGCCGAGGCGCCGCGCTCCACCTCGCGCCCCGCCTCGCTGATGACGGCGCCCGAGGTCACCTACGTCACCGGGGCGCCGGAGTCCGGCAGCGGGGCGCGGCTGGCGATGAACGGCGGCTCCGCGGAAGCGGAACCCGCGCCGCGGGTGGTCGGGCCGCCCCGAACGGCGCCGCGCCGCGCCACGGCGGCAGAGGCGGACCGGGCCGCGCGGGAGCTGATGGAGGCGCAGGCGGCGTACATGGCGGCGCTGCAGCGGCTGGCCGCCATCGCCGACCCCGCGTCGGGAAACACGCCGGAGACGCGGCTGGCCGCGCTCGACCGGCTGGTGCGGCTCACGGCCGAGGCGCTGGAACGCGTGCCGGGCGACCCGGTGATCAACGGGTACCACCTGGCGGCCGTGTCCGAGCGCAACGCCGTGCGGCGCGAGATGGAGAAAGACGCGAACACCGAGTGGTTCTGACCTGATAGCCGACGAACGGAGACATGGAAATGAAGTTCCGAGTTGCATGGCTGCCGCTGGTGGTGGCGGCCCTGGCGGTGCCCGGCGCGGTCCGGGCGCAGGACGAGGATCGGGAGCGTCCGGGAATGATCGGCGTGGTGTTTCAGGTCAACACCACCCAGAGCTCCGAACAGCCCGAGCCGCGGCGCGAGGTGCGCATCGGTGAGGTGCGCCGCGGCTCGCCGGCGGACGAGGCGGGCGTGCAACAGGGCGACGTGGTCGTCCGCATCAACGGCCGCCCCGCCATCGAAGAGTTCAACCAGCTGCCGCGCGAGCTGAAGGTGGGCGACACGGTGACGCTCCACGTCCGCCGCGACGGCCGGGAGCGCGAGATCGCCGTGGTGGCCGGCCCGCGCCCCGCGACTCGCGTGGGAATCGTGCGGCCGGGCGGGCGCGAAGGGCCCATGGTGTGGGTGAACACGGACAGCTTCCAGATCCCGCTGGAGGCGCTCACCTTCCGCCTGGACAGCCTCAACACGCGGCTGTTCCACCTGGACAGCGGCCTGGTGCGCATGCAGATGGACTCGCTGATCACCATCTTCCGCGACAGCTCGCGGGTCTTCTTTCAGCGAATGCCCGAGATGGAGATCCGCATGGAAGGCCCGGAATTCCAGGAGGGGAGGGTCTGGGGCCTGCGCCCGGGCGAGGACCGGCCGTTCTTCATGGAGCTGGGCCGCCGCGCCGCCGCCGGCGCCGAGCTGGCGGAGCTGAACGAGGGGCTGGCGCGCTACTTCGACGGCGCGGAGAGCGGCGCGCTGGTGATCGAGGTGTCGCCCAACTCGCCGGCCGCGCGCGCGGGGCTGGAGCCGGGTGACGTGATCGTGGAGGTCGGCGGCCGGGCGGTGAGCGACCCCGAGGATGTGCGCCGCGCGCTGATTCGCGAGGAGGACGGCACCGTGGCGTTGCGGGTGGTGCGCCAGGGCCGCCGCCGCGAGCTCACGCTGGAGTGGCAGGGCGACCGCGTCATTCGCCGCGAGATCGCGCCCACCCGCGTGCGCGGCCGGGAGCCCCGCCGGGTGCCCGAGCCCGCGCGCACTCCCCAGCCTGCACGCGCGCCGCGGAACTGATCACGCGGGGAGCGCGGAGGAAAAAGAGAGGACGCGGATGATGGCTTCATCCGCGTCCTCTCTTCCTTGCTCCGCGTCGTCGGCGTGATGCTTTTCAGTTCCGCCGGATGACCGTGGGGGTGCGGGCGAGCAGCCGCCCCAGCGCGCGGCGCTCGTTGCGCCAGGCAAGGTCGTAGTCCACGCGCTCCGCCGTCGCCTCGTACGCCATGGCCACGGCGGGGTCCACGGGCTGGCCCTTGCGGCGCACCTCGTAGTGCAGGTGCGGGCCCGTGGCCAGGCCGGTGGCGCCCACGTAGCCGATCACGTCGCCCTGGCGCACCGGCTGGTACTCGCGCACGGCGCTGCGCGACAGGTGCGCGTAGCGGGCGGCGTAGCCGTTGGGGTGCTGCACCTCCACCATGTTGCCGTACCCGCCGCGCACCGCCGCGTACGACACGCTTCCGTCCGCCGTGGCGTACACCGGCGTTCCGTATCCCGCCGCGTAGTCGATGCCGTTGTGCGGCAGCACGCGGTGCAGGATGGGGTGCATGCGGTGCATGTTGAATCCGCTGGTCACCCGCATCACCGACAGCGGGCCGGCCCACGCCTTCGGGTCCAGGGACTGGCCCACGTCGTCGTAGTAGCCGGGCTTGTCGCCGTGCTCGTAGAAGAACAGGGTGTGCAGCCCGCCGCCCACCGCCGCCTGCGCCGCCAGCACCTGGATGCTGCGCGTGGTGCCGTCCGGCCGCCGCACGCGCTCGTACGCCACCTTCAGCCGGCCGCCCTTGTCCAGCGCGCCCTGGACCACGGGCTCGAAGATCCTGTCCAGGTGGCGGCCCACCATCTCCCGCTCCGTCTCGGAGAGGTCGCTGGCGATCACGTTCAGCGCCTCGCGAAAGGTGCCGCGCGCGTACCCCCCAATGAGCAGCGTGTCGATGGTGGCCGGCACGGCGCGCGCGGCGGGGAGCGTGAACGTCCCCGGCGCCTGCTCGGGCGGCAGCCCCGGCTGCGGTTCGGCGAAGGCGGCCACGGAGCCCAGCCCCAGCACCACCGCCGCGATGATCGCGATGACGAGGACGGGCGGATCGTGCCGCCACGTGCTCTGCTTCTGTCTGCTCATTGCGGAGAAATAGGAGACCCCGGGTGGGGCCCCGCTGCCCGGCGTTCCACGGATGTGTGGGAGAGCAAACAAGATAAGCGTCCCCCGCCGCGTGGGACAAGGGTTCCGCGTGGCAGAGCCCGCTCGATCCGACGGATCTGCGCCAGCAGATCGCGCCTCAATGCCACGTTGACGTCATCCCGGGTCCTCCGGCGCTACGCCCACCAGCCGGATGCAATCGCTCTCGCCACGGCTGTCATTTCGAAGGAGGCGCCTGCGTGATCTCTGCCGGTGCACGGATCCGTAGCGCCGACTGATCAACCTACTCGCCCGGGCAGGTACCGCGCCCCGCTCGACGGGGCCTCGCCCGCACCCCTTGCCGTTCGGGAGCGCCCGCACGGAACCTGAAGCATCGAAACCGCTTGCGAGGCGACCGCAACCTTCTCTCCGAGCCGAGGGGCTGTCCACGTGGCGTGGAGTCACTCCCTCGGCGTGCGAGGCCCCTCGCCCCGGCCCCCTGCCCGCTCCTTCCTCGCGGAGAGGGGGAGAGGCGCGCGGGGCCACTCTCAGTCAGCGCCGGCGGCGCGGGGGGCTCAGCTTGCGGGCGGGGTGCAGGGGTTTGATCTCGGTGTTCAGGTAGCGCCCCTTGCTGGGCGCGCTGCGGAACTCCTCGTACTCGTGGTCGTCCACCTCCAGGTACTGGTAGACGCCGCCGTTGCGGAACTCCACCTCCAGCACGTGCTTCGCCGGGTCGTACCCCACGCTCGCCAGGCTCGACGAATCCAGCCGATCTCGCTTCACCGGCCACCTCCGGGTGTCTGCTCGTCCCTGAACCGCGGACCGCGCGGTTCGGCCCGTTACGGGCCCTCAGCAGAATCTACGCCGGTATGTATACTTTGTACATCGCCGAGAAGGAAAGTGCGGAAAACCGTCCGTGCCCCGGCGGATCGGTCCCGCATCCCATGGGCTGGTTATTTCCCGGATGCGGAAATGATTCAGTCAGAAATCGGGTGCACACTCCGCAAACAGTTCACGGCGTGCGCAGGGAGTGGCGGGATGCAGGATCGTGACGGGTCAGCGCCCCATCTTCGCCCGCGCTACCGCCGTGTCCGGCGCGGTGACGACGATGGCGCGGAGCGAGGGCATCCGCCGCTCGAAGCGAGGGTGGGCGGAGGCCGAGACGGCCCTGGACGAGACGGCGCGGAGCGCGGACGGAAGCGCGGCGGCCGTGGCAATCGCCAGCGACAGTGCCAGGATGGCGAGGATCGTCAGCAGGGGGCGGGCTGGCGCGTTCCACAGGGTCGCGGGCATGGCGGGCACATCAGGAAGGTGGCGGGGATGGGCCGCGCAGACCATCATCCACCATCGTACAACGGACCGGGCGGGGACGTTGGCGGATGGAACACCGGCCGCGGGCGCGCAGGTACAACGGCCCACGCGACGGATCCCCCTCATCCAATGAGGACCCATGAAGCTGCTCCGTACCCTTACGCTGGCGCTGGCGGTGCTGGGGTGTACCGCCTCCGGGCTGCACGCCCAGGGCGTGATCGTTCCCCATCCCTGCCGCGATTGCCCGCGGCCGCGTCCGGGCGACGCCGCCGGCCTGCCGGTGGAATCCGTCACCTTCGAGACGACCATCGAGGGACAGGTCGCCACCACGCACGTGACGCAGGTGTTCCGCAACCCGCACGGCCGGGTGATGGAGGGCACGTACTTCTTCCCGCTCCCGGAGGAAGCGTCCATCACCGAGTTCG
>DATABT010000708.1:0-4908 GCA_036259455.1 Longimicrobium sp.
ACGCGCGTCCCCCGCGGGGACGCCGACGGGGCCTCGCGGAGACGCGGGGCCCCGTCCTCTTTTTGGGCCGATCCGGCGCGGCGGGTGCCGCAACCTCGTGCGCCACGTTATCTTACTCGCTTTCCATCCGGTGGATTCCCGATGCACACCCTTGCCAGCCCCCCGCCCCGGGGCGCGACCGGGCGCACCGCCGCGCCTCCCGGACGCAGGCGGCGGTCGCTGCTGTTCATGCACGAGCTTCGTGCGCTGATGCGCGTGGCCGGCCCCATCGTGGTGAGCCAGCTGGGCGGCATCGCCATGAACACCACCGATACCATCATGGTGGGTCCGCTGGGCGCCCAGTCGCTGGCGGCGGCGGGGCTGGGCAACGCCATCTTCATGTCCGCGCTCATGGTGTGCACCGGCACCCTGCTGGGCATGTCGCCGCTGGTGAGCCAGGCGTTCGGCGCGGGCGACCGGCGCGAGTGCAGCCGCGTGCTGGTGCAGGGGGTGTGGCTGGCGGGCATCCTGGCCGTGCCCATGACGCTGGTGTGCTTCTTCGGGCTCCGCATCGCGCGGGCGCTGGAGCAGCCGGGCGAGGTGGCGCGGCTGGCGGGCGGGTACCTGTTCGCCATCGCCTGCGGCGTGCTCCCCATGCTGCTGTTCATGGCGTTCCGGCAGTACCTGGACGGAATGAGCCTCACCCGCCCCGCCATGGTGATCACCTTTCTGGGCGTGGGGATCAACGTCGTCGGCAACTACCTGCTCATCTACGGCTTCGATGCCCGCCTGCCGCTCCTGGGCACGGTCGGCGTGGCGCCGGGCGGGCTGGTGGGCGCGGGGTGGTCCACGACCATCGTCCGCTGGTCCATGCTGATCGCCATGCTCGTCTTCGTCCTGCGGCGGAGCGGCCTGGCGCCGTTCGCGGGCGTGCGGCTGGCGCCGGTGGCGGCGCGGCTGCGGCGGATGGCGGGCATCGGGCTGCCCATCGGCGTGCAGCTGAGCGCCGAGGTGGGCGTGTTCGCCTTCGCGGTGGTGATGATGGGATGGCTGAACTCCATCGCCCAGGCCGCGCACCAGGTGACCATCAACATCGCCGCGACCACGTTCATGGTGGCGCAGGGCACCAGCCTGGCGGGCTCCATCCGCGTGGGCCAGCACGTGGGCGCGGGAAGCCGCCGCGGCGTGCACCGCGCCGTGCTGACGACGTACGCCGTCGTCATCTCCTTCATGGCCGTGTGCGCGGTGCTCTTTCTCTCCGCGCCGCGCTGGCTGCTGGGGCTGTACACGGGCGACGCGCAGATCATCGAGGTGGGGATGGGGCTGCTGGTGATGGCCGCCGCGTTCCAGGTGTTCGACGGCGCGCAGGTCGCCGGCCTGTGCGCCCTGCGCGGGGCGGCGGACACCCGCGTGCCCATGGCCATCACCATCCTGGGATACTGGGTGATCGGCGCGCCGGTGGCGTACCTGCTGGGCTTTCACACGCGCATGGGGCCGCAGGGCGTGTGGGCGGGACTGGTGGTCTCGCTGGCGGTGGTGGCGGTCCTCCTCGGCTGGCGCACGCGCCGCGTTCTGTGGGACCGCCCGATCCTGGAACGGGCGTAGGCGGGGCGGGCCCTCTCCCCCGCCGTCTTCGCCTCTCGTTCCTCGCGGCTCGCGGCGACCCCTCCCCCAACCCCGGGGAACGGGTGTGCGAGGCGAGACTTCGGTGCGCGGTCGTTGGTCTGGTGCGTGCCTCCGGCCGCCCCCTCCCCGGCCCTCCCCCGCAAACCGCGCGGGGGAGGGAGGTGCGACGCACCTTGGCGGCGCCGTCCGTCTGCCACAGTCCGTGAATGCGGCTTCGTGACGTTGCAGCCGCGGTTTGGAATTGCCCGTGACGGGGCTGGCCCGTCGAGCGCCGAATCCCCGGCGTCCCTGATCCGTATCTCCCGTCGTTCCCCGGTGCAGGAACCTTTGCGGTACCCTTCCATGCAAGCTCTGCAGACCCACCCTCCGCGCGCGGCGAATCAGCCGTTTAAACCCTCGGGGCCCGGGCCGCGTCATAGGCTCGGAAACACGATGCACCCCGAACCCACCTGGCTCGATGGCGGCACCCATGCTGGCTGACAACCCACCCGCGGAGGAGGTGAGGCCCGTGGACCTCACCGTCCGGCGGGCGCAGCAGGGTGACACGGCCGCCTTCGAACGTCTGTACCGCGACAACGTGGGGCGCATCTACGCGCTGTGCCTGCGCCTGTGCGGCGACAGCGCCCGGGCCGAGGAGCTCACGCAGGACGTCTTTGTCCGCGCGTGGGAAAAGCTGGGCGGGTTTCAGGGCAAGAGCGCGTTCTCCACGTGGCTGCACCGCCTGGCGGTGAACGTGGTGCTGGGCGACCGCCGGTCGGAGTCGGTGCGCGTGCACCGGGTGTTCGCCACCGACGAGCCGGAGAAGTACGAGACGCCCTCCATGCGCTCGTCGGATCCGGGCACGGCGATGGACCTGGAGCGCGCCATCGCCACGCTCCCCCCCGGCGCGCGCGCGGTGTTCGTCCTTCACGACGTGGAAGGCTACAAGCACGAAGAGATCGCCGAGATGCACGGCTCGGCCGTGGGAACCAGCAAGGCGCAGCTGCACCGCGCCCGCAGGCTGCTCAGGGAGGCACTGGGACGATGACACACGAACAGATTCTGGAACTGCTGGACGACTTCGTGGGCGGCGACCTGCCGCCCCGCGAAGAGCGGGACGTCCGGCGCCACCTGATGCAGTGCGAGGGCTGCCGCGCCGAGGAGCAGGCGCTGCGGGCGCTGCTGGACGAGGCCGCCGCCCTCCCCGACGAGATCGCGCCCGGGCGCGACCTGTGGGAGAGCATCGGGCCCCGGCTGCAGAGCCGCGCGTCGCTGCCGGACGATACGGCGGAGCGCGTTCCCGAGGTGCGGGTGATCGGCCCGCGGCCGGCGCGCCCGCTCCCCTGGTGGATGCTGGCCGCGGCCTCCATCGCCCTCGTGGTGACGACGTCGCTCACCACCCTGCAGTTCTCCGGGCGCGGCGGCGGCGGGCCGGGAACGGTCACCCTTCCCCCGCAGACGGCGCAGGGGCCGCAGACCACGGCGCGTCCCGCCACGGCGCTGGCGGCGTTTCGCCCGGCGGAGCAGGAGTACGAAAAGGCCATCTCCGACCTGGAGACGGTGCTGCAGACGCAGCGGTCGCGAATGGCGCCGCAGACGGCCGCCACGCTGGAGGCCAACCTGCGCATCATCGACGAGGCCATCGAAGAGTCGCGGGCGGCGCTGGCGGCGGACCCCAACAGCGCGGCGCTCACCAAGCTGCTCTCCGACGCATACCACACCAAGCTGGGCGTGCTGCGCAGGGCGGTTTCGCTCTGACCCGCGCACGGACCTGAGAGGTTAAACGGAGCCATGACACACGTTCGGATTCTCGGGCTGGCCGGCGCCGCGGCGCTGCTGATGGCCGTTCCGGCAGAAGCACAGCGGCAGGTGAACGCGAGGCACGACGCGTCGTCCAGCGGCACGGTGGAGATCGCGCTCAACGGCGGTTCGGTGCGCGTGACGGGATGGTCGCGCAACGAGGTGCAGGTCACCGGCAGTCTGTCGCGCGCCGACGACCGGCTGGAGCTGGAGGGGAGCGGGCGCACGGTGGAGGTGCGCGTGGCCAGCCGCCGCGGCGGCCGCGGCGGGTCCGCCACCCTGGAGGTGCGCGTCCCCGCCGGGAGCACGCTGGAGGTGATCGCGGGGGCGGCGCCCATCAGGGTGAGCGGCGTGACCGGCGCGGTGGAGGCCACCAGCCACAGCGGCGCCGTGACCGTGCAGGGAAGCCCGCGCCGCGTGGAGGTCGTCGCGCAGAGCGGCCCGGTGACGGTGGAAGGGCAGACGGACATGGTGGACGTGACGGCGATGAGCGGCCCGGTGCGCGTGACGGCCAACGTGCGCCAGCGCGCCGTGATCCAGGCGCTCAGCGGCCCCGTGGACCTGCTGGGGAGCGTGGGCGAGGCGCAGGTGAACGCGGTGAGCGGACCGGTACGCGTGGCCAACGCCACCGGGCGCGTGGAGATCGAGGCGGTGAGCGGCAACGTCACCCTGAACGGCAGCCGGCTGCGCGGCAACGTGCAGAGCGTGTCCGGCAACATCGTGGTGGGCGGCTCGCTGGGCGGGTCGCTGACGCTGGAAAGCCACGGCGGCGACGTGGAGCTGCGCCTGCCTTCCGGCGCCAGCGCCGAGGTGGAGGTCAGCACCTTCAGCGGCAACCTGCACTCGGACTTCGGCGGCGGGCGCGGCAACCGCGAGCGGCACGTCACCATTGGCCGCGGCGGCCCGCGGGTCAGCATCACCACCTTCAGCGGCAACGTCCGGCTCCTCCGCCGCTGAGTTCTTCCGCCGGGGCGCGCGGGCTCCTTTGCGGGTGCCCCGCCGCCCCGGCGCCGTTGTGAAACTCCTCCGCGGGCGAGCGCGTAGCGGGTCGGGCAAGCCTTCGTCACCCCGGCCTTCCTGGACCGATGTTCACCGGGATCCTTCTCCTCGGGGCCACCCTCCCGGCCGCTCCCGATACCACCCCCCGCAGAAACGACTTCGGCGGCCGCGTTCGCCGGCTGGACGGCGAGGTGCGCGAGTGTGACGGCTTCTACGGCGTGCGCCCCTGTAGTTTTCCCACTTTCCGGAGATGAGGCGGATGAGGATGGTCGAGAAGACACGGTGGATGGGCCCCCTGCTGGCGGTGGCCGCCCTGGCGGCGCCACTGGCGGGGCAGCGGGCGGAGCGCTTCACCATCACCGGCTCCGGCGCGGTGGTGCACAACCTGGCGGGCGAGGTGACGATCGCCGCGGGGACGGGCCCCGCGGTGGTGGTGGAGGTGACGCGCGGCGGCGAGGACGCGTCGCGGCTGCGCGTGGCGCGCGACGGCAACGCGGTGCGGGTGGCGTACCCCGGCGACCGCGT
>DATABT010000709.1:0-7030 GCA_036259455.1 Longimicrobium sp.
GTTCGGTGGCAGGCGCCTCCTTCGAAATGACAGTTCGGCGTCGGTCTGTTTACCTGCAACAAAATCGACGAAGAACCGAAAAAAAGCCCGCGGATGATCAGGATTCGCATCCGCGGGTGGATCCGCGCCGACCGCGCCGCACGCTCCCGCGATGGCCGCCAGGGACGCGATCCGCTCGCCGGTGGTGGGATACGGAAAGGTCGAGTCCGCCACGCCGAGCCGGAAGAGCGCCAGCACCAGCAGACCCGCGGCCAGGAGCACCAGCCCCCGGCGCCCGTCCCCTCCGTCTCCACCCGCAGGCCGGGGGGGAGCATGGCCGCGGCTTGCCGTGCCTGCTCCGGCATCAGCGGCCCCGGAGCCGGCAACTCGTCGCCGACGAACATCGCCGGCGGACGGGGGCGCCTGGGCGGGTCCGGATTCTTTCTCACGAATGAGAGAGGAGGTGGGCGGTGCGCCGGGCCTACTTGCGGGGGCCGACCAGCCAGCGGGCCTGCGCCGTCGCCACCACGTCGCCCGCCTCGTCGCGAATGGCCGTCTCCACCGTGATCTCGCGCTCCTCGTTGCTCTCCAGCACGGGCGCGCTGGCCTCGGCCGTCAGGGTGCCGCGCGCTTTCTTGGTGTACTCGATGGAAAGGCCCCTGAGGATGCTGCGCGCGTCCGGCCGCATGGCGTAGTTCAGCGCCAGGCCCGTGGAAAGCTCCGCCATGTTCATCAGCGCGATCGCGTGGATGCTGCGCAGGTGGTTGCGCACCCTTCGGCGGTCGCGCAGGGTCACGCGCGCGTAGCCCGGGCGCAGTTCCTCCACCCGCGCCCCCATGGTGCCGGTGTACGGCACCAGCCGTCCCAGCAGAAAGCTGAACATCGCCTTGCCGCCGGGCTTGCTGCTCCAGCGTTCCCACTCCTGTCGGATCACTGCCTCGGGGCTGCTCGCCATCGTCGGTTCGGGCTCGGGCGCGGGTTGGGGTCGATCGGGTTGGTGCGTCACAAGGTAAAGGGTACAGGGGACGGGTTACAGGGGACAGGGTGGATGCGAATGTGTGGCGCGGCGTCCCGGCACGACGTAAGTTGTTCATCTTCCGCAAACAGATGGCTCCCGCCCTTTCGTCGATCCCGATCACATGCACATCTTCCGCACCGCCGCGGTGGCCGCCTTGCTGCTTTCGCTCGTCCTTCCCGCGCGCGCCCAGGACGCCGCGCCCCCCGCGGACACCGCGCTGGCCGCGATCCCCGCCGACACCACGCCGCGCACCGCGCTGCAGAAGGGCAACTGGTCGCTCTCGTTCGCGTTCCCCACGTACGGCAACGGCGGCGGGAGCGAGTTCGGCGCGTGGGAGATGGTGGGCGCGCGCACCAACCTGGGGCTGTTCCTGGGGCTCTTCGTCTACGGCACGGACACCAGCAACAACGTCGGCGACGACCTCACCACCGCCAGCACCGACGTGTCCGTCGGCGTCAACGTGAAGCGCTACCTGATGGCGCCGCGCACGGTTACGCCGTACCTGCTGGGCAGCGCGTCCATCGGCGGGCGCTTTGAGCGGCGGGAGGGGAACGATCAGTACGAAGAGACGGTGCGCGGGATGAACACCAGCGTGCGCGCCGCCGTGGGCGCGGAGTGGTTCCCGGTGCGGCGGATGAGCGTGTACGGCCACACGGGCTTCGGCTTCTTCAGCGGCCGCACGGAGACGGAGCTGGACCTTTCCAGCGGCGAGCACCGCGAGGCCGACAGCAGGTCCGCCGGGTTCAACAGCTTCACCTCCGTCCTCTCCGTGCAGATCTACTTCTGAGCGGATGAAAGTCGCTCGCGCCGCGGCTGTCATTTCGAAGGAGGCGCCGCGTGAACGCTGCCGGTGCAGCAACCCGTGGCGCCGACTGAGAAATCTACTCACCCCAGCAGGTGCCGCGCCCCGCTCTACGGACCACTCGCCCGGATTCCTTTCCATTCCGGGCGGCGCGCCGCGGGCGGCACACGCCACCTCTTTCGCCGGCCAAAGGGCCTTGCCGGCATGACCTTCGGTCGCGCGCGAGCGGCTGCGCTTTCGTCGGGCTCCGCGCGAGCGCTCCCCTCGGGATGACTGGTACCCGGAAGTTCCAGCACCCCCGCCCGAGCAGGTGAAGCTCCGCCGGACCCGCTCCGCCAGCCCAGGGGCGGGGCTGTGGCATTTCCAGCCCCGGGTTTCACCCGGAGTGCCGCGCGGCGAGATTCCAGCCGATCCATAAGTTCAAGCCTCGCAATAGTTTGTCATTGCATCGCATTGGCATGTTTCGCGTCCGCAATACGGAATGACACAGCGCCCGATGCCGCGCGAATAACGGCCGATTTCCGCTCCGGCGCACGAAGTTCTTGCGGTACGCGTGCAATGGCCGCAATATAGGCCCCGCAAGCCGAACCAATTGTCCATTCCCCTTTCCAAACCCGTCCGGGCGCCGGGCATACACCGGCGTCCGCCGCAAAGAACCGATCCGCGGAACGGTGCCATGATCGCACTCTCCATGCACCACGCCCGCCTGGGCATGATGGCGCTGGCCCTGCTGATGGGGCTGCCCGCCTGCACCATCGCCATCGGCGCGCCGCCGGAGCACGTCTCCGAGCCGCGCCCGCGCCGCGAGCGCCCGCGCGACCAGATCGTCATCCGCGGCAATCCTCCGCCGGCGGCGGAGGATTCGCACGAGGCGCTCATCGAGCCGGGCGAGCTGGCGCCGGGCGCGTCGCTGCTCATCCCCGTGCACGGCGTGCGGCCGGACCAGCTGCGCGACAGCTACCATGACGCGCGCAGCGGCGGGCGGGTGCACAACGCCATCGACATCATGGCCCCGGCGGGCACGCCCGTGCTGGCCGCGGCGGACGGCACCATCCACCGGCTGCGGACGGGCGGGCTGGGCGGCATCACCATCTACCAGATCGGCACGGACGGGCGGACGATGTACTACTACGCCCACCTGCAGCGCTACGCCGCCGGCATCCGCGACGGCACCCCCGTGCGCCGCGGCCAGGTGATCGCCTACGTGGGCGACACGGGGAACGCCGCTCCCGGCAACTATCACCTGCACTTCTCCGTCGGCCGGCTGCCCGATCCCCAGCGCTACTGGGACAGCGAGAACGTGAACCCGTATCCCCTGCTGGCCGGGGAGTACGCCCGCGCCAGTGCCTCCAGCCGCGACCGCCGCTGACGCGCGCGCCGCGCCTCCGCCGCGCGGCTTGTTTGAACGCAGAGTACGCAGAGCTGAAAGCGAGTACGCGGAGGCACGATCGAAGGCCTCTGCGTACTCTGGTTTTCAGGCTCATCGCGGATCCGCGCGCCGCACATTGTCATTCCGGGGAAGGCGCCTGATGGATCCGCGCCGGTGCAGGATCTTCAGCGCCGACCGAGGAATCTGCTCACCCATGCTCGTGGATCGCGTCCGGTCTCGGACTCACCCGGTCCGTACGCCGCAGGTGGGCGCGTGCGCGGCGGAAAATCTGCGGGGCCGGGATCCAGCACGCAGGCCGACCACCAGTAGCGGAGAGTAGGTTTCTCGGTCGGCGCCACAGAAATCCTGCATCGGCAGTGATCGCGCGGGGCGCCTCCTTCGAAATGGCAGCGGCGCGGTCGCATGCAACTACATCGGCGATGAACCACTTTTTACTCTGGGTACTCCGCGTCCGTGCGTCGCGTCGCCGTGCCGTCGGGGACGCGGCGGGTGGGGCGCGCGAGACGACGCATCGTGGCGGACCTTCTGCTCTGCTCCATCCCGAAGCCGGCCCGGCTTCTGCTCTGCTGATTCAGGCAGGGTTGGCTTGTTCGCGGACGTTCGCTACCTTCCCGTCGCGCTGATCCCTGAAGCCCGACGGACAAGGAAGCAATGGCCACGCACGCCGGTGTAATCCCCCCTCCTCCGCTCACGCCGTTTCAGCGGATCCTTTCGCCCTTCGCGCGGTTCACCCGCACGGAGTCGGCGGGCGGCATCGTCCTGATCGCCGCCACCCTGGTCGCCATCGCCTGGGCCAACTCGCCCTGGGCGGAAAGCTACCACCACCTGTGGGAGACGGTGGTGACGATCGGCGCCGGGCCGTACGCGCTCTCGTATCCCCTGCACTACTGGATCAACGACGGCCTGATGGCCGTGTTCTTCTTTCTGGTGGGGCTGGAGATCAAGCGCGAGTTCCTGGTGGGCGAGCTGGCGTCGGTGCGCCGCGCCGCGCTCCCCATCGCCGCCGCGCTGGGGGGAATGGTCGTCCCCGCCGTCCTCTACGCCATCCTGAACGCGGGCGGGCCGGGGGAGCGGGGATGGGGCATTCCCATGGCGACGGACATCGCCTTCGCTCTGGGCGTGCTGGCGCTGCTGGGGCCGCGCATTCCCCTGTCGCTCAAGGTGTTCCTGGCCGCGCTGGCCATTGTGGACGACCTGGGTGCGGTGCTGGTGATCGCCGTCTTCTATACGGACCAGATCTCGTGGGTGGCGCTGGGCGTGGGCTTTGCCATGCTGGCGGCGCTGGTGGTCGCCAACCGGCTGGATGCGCGGGCGCCCATCGTGTACGTGGTGCTGGGGGTGATCCTGTGGGTGGCGTTCCTCAAGAGCGGGGTGCACGCCACGGTGGCCGGCGTGCTGCTGGCCATGACCATCCCGGCGCGCACCCGCATCGACACGGAGGAGTTCCTGGACCGCGGGCGCCGCATCCTCGACTACTTCGACGCGGCGGGAAAGGAGGGAACCGACGTCCTCACCAACCGGGGCCAGCAGGCGGCCATCCAGGAGATGGAGAACTCGTGCGAGGCCGTGCAGGCGCCGCTGCAGCGCATCGAGCACGAGTTGCACGGTCCGGTGGCGTTCGGCATCATCCCCCTCTTCGCGCTGGCGAACGCGGGGGTGCACGTGGGCGGCAACCTGGGCGAGGCGTTCGCCAACCCGGTGGCGCTGGGCATCATCCTGGGCCTGGTGGTCGGCAAGCCGCTCGGCATCACGCTGTTCGCGTGGCTGGCGGTAAGGATGAAGCTGGCCGCGCTGCCCGCGGAGACGACGTGGCAGGCCATCCGCGGGGTGAGCCTGCTGGGCGGCATCGGCTTCACGATGTCGCTGTTCATCGCGGGGCTGGCGTTTCCGGGCTCGCCGGAGCTGAACGAAGACGCCAAGATCGGCATCTTCGCGGCGTCGCTGGTGGCGGGGGTCGTCGGCTTTCTCCTCCTGCGCCGGCTGGGGCCGGTGGATGAGAGCGCGCGCGAGGAGGAGGCGTAACCTTCGCGGCGGCCCGGAACGCGGCGGAGCCCGCCAGGTCATGTAGACCGGCGGGCTCCGTCGTCGCATGCGCGTGTCCTGCTACACCCTCACCCAGGTACTTCCTTGCCTTCCTGTTCTCAGCCGTGCCCACCCGGAGGACGCCTTGGGAGCATGAGGTGGGGGTCGCGTCGGCATTCTCGAACCGTCCGGCCCGTCGTACCGTCTCTGTCTACCGCCGAACCTGCGGCGGTGTTGCGCAAGGAGGATTAGAAGAACATGAATCCTGCCTCGCACCGGGTCGTACGCGCTGCCCGGCGAACAAGTTTCACCGCGCCGCCGCGTACACCCCTTCCGATGCGCCCCACCGCCGAAAGGTTGCAACACGTACCGGCGAGCTCCGCGTGAACGCCCCCTCCGCTCGCTGAGGCTCGCACCTCCCCCCTGAACCCCTGGAGGAGGTTGAACTGCGTACGCGAAAGGCAGGGGCTCGACCCGCCACCCGTTCACCCGTTCACCCGTTCACCCGTTCACCCGTTCACCCGTTCACCCGTTCACCCGTTCACCCAATGCCCCGCCACCGCGCTCCCGAGGACGAACTGCGCGCCATCCCCGGCGTCGGCAGGACCATCGCGCAAGACCTGCGCGGCCTGGGGATCACCCGCGTGGAGCAGCTGCGCGGTGCGGATCCGCAGGCGCTGTACGACCGGCTCTGCGAGCAGGCGGGGATGCACGTCGACCGGTGCATGCTGTACGTCTTCCGCTGCGCCGTGTACTACGCCAGCGAATTTCCGCACGACCCCGCGCTGCTGCAGTGGTGGGCGTGGAAGGACGGCGGCACCGCGTATCAACCGAAAGCGTGAGATGCTGATCGACACCCACCTGCCGCACGCCGACTTCGCGGAGCGCCACGCCCTGCGCGTCCACGCCCCGCCCGAGCGCGCGTACGCCGCCGCGCGGCGGCTGGACCTGCGCCGCTCGCCCATCGTCCGCACGCTCTTCGCCCTGCGCTCCGTCCCGGCGCTGTTCGTCCGCGGCGGCTACCGCGGCGAGCGGGCGCTGGGAATGTCGATGGAGGGCCTGCTGCGCAGCGGCTTCGTGCTGCTGGACGAGTCTCCGCCGCGCGAGTTCGTGCTGGGACTCGTGGGGCGGTTCTGGACGCCGGCGGGCGGCATCGAGCGCATCGACCCGGCGGAGTTCGCGGTGTTCGACAAGGGGGGGATGGCCGTCGCGGCGTGGAACTTCACCGTCCTCCCCACGGACGAGGGCTCGCTGGTGGCCACGGAGACGCGCGTGCGCTGCACCGACGACGCCGCGCGCCGCTCCTTCGCCCGCTACTGGCGCGTGGTGCGCCCCTTCAGCGGCCTGATCCGCATGGAAGCCCTGCGTGCCATCCGTCGCGCCGCGGAGTCACCGTGCGATTGAAAGGAACTGGCGTTCGCGTGACTGTTCGACTATCCTGTCGGATTACGGTACTGCATTCAGCGTAGCACCGGCTCTGCGCGATCTGCCTCACGCCGTGCGGTGGCGGAAAGAACCCGCTGCACGGGTGAGGTGCTCCACGCGGGACCCGCACACTGCCCGTCCCGCGGCCAGAGGTCCACCCGCACCCGGAGGCGCGAGATGAAGAAGCTCAAGCTGGACGTTGATACCGTGGAGGTGCAGACGTTCGAGGTGACGCCGCCGGACGAGGAGTTGCAGGGGACCGTACACGCGGAGCAGTTGACGCGTACCGGCTGCGGCTACACCTGTCGTGTCAGCTGCTGCCATACGGACGAGATCGTGTGACGCGCGGCCACGGCTGAACGGAAAACGGAGCAACGGAGGACGGGTTCGTCCT
>DATABT010000710.1:0-4805 GCA_036259455.1 Longimicrobium sp.
TCGAAATGACAGTTCGGCGTCGGGTCTGTTTACCTGCAACAAGATCGACGAAGAACCGAAAATAAAGGTTCATCGCGGATTTCGTTGCACGCACGAAGTCTGTGCCGTGAGCTGTCATTTCGAAGGAGGCGCCGCGAGGACTTGCCTCATGCAGGATCTTGTTGCGCCGACTGAGAAATCTACTCACCCACGCTCATGGCTGGCCGCACGTCCCGGGACCCGCCTCCGATGCGCCGCACGGAAGCGGGGTCGAGGACAGAGCCGCGGGCCGGATCACCAGCACGGGTGAGTAGATTTCTCAGTGGCGCCATGGGAATCCTGCACGGGCTGAGTTCGGTGCAGGCGCCTCCCTCGAAATGACAGTTCGGCGTCGGGTCTGTTTACCTGCAACAAGATCGACGAAGAACCGAAAATAAAGGTTCATCGCGGATTTCGTTGCACGCACGAAGTCTGCGCCGTGAGCTGTCATTTCGAAGGAGGCGCCGCGAGGACTTGCCTCATGCAGGATCTTGTTGCGCCGACCGAGAAATCTACTCACCCACGCTCATGGCTGGCCCGCACGTCCCGGGACCCGCCTCCGATGCGCCGCACGGAAGCGGGTCGAGGACCGAGCCGTGGGCCGGATCACCAGCACGGGTGAGTAGATTTCTCAGTCGGCGCCATGGGAATCCTGCACGCGAGTTCGGTGCAGGCGCCTCCTTCGAAATGACAGTTCGGCGTCGGGTCTGTTTACCTGCAACAAAATCGACGAAGAACCATCTTTGAACACCCTCTGAGGGAGGCGCCGCATCACACCCCGTCCACTCGGGTCATTCCCGGCACCCTGGACGGCAACGCCGCTCCGGCGACATCACCGGACCGGCGTTCTTTACGCCTTCGGCTCGTGGGTTCTCAGCCTTCGCCGCCGAAGACGGGGAGGTCGGGGACCACGCGCAGGGCGGACGGCTCGTCGTCCGGCGCGCCCTTGGCGGCGGGGGGCGCGGGGCGGGCGGCCTGCTGCTGCTGGGCCATCGCCGCGGCCGCCATTACGCCGGCGGGGCCCATGGACTCCACCATCGTGCTGGGCACCACCATCATTCCGCCCTTCTGCTTGAGGCCCTCGTACAGGATGTTCATCTGCCGAAGCTGCAGGGCGGTGGGGTTGGCCTGGTACGCCTCCGCGGCCTTCTCGAACAGCTTCGCGATCTCCACCTCCGCCTCGCCCAGGATGATGCGCGCCTGCTTTTCCCGCGCGGCTTGCGCCTCGCGCGACATCGCGTCCTGCAGCGACGCGGGAATCACGACGTCGCGCATCTCCACCGAGTGCACCGTGACGCCCCACGGGGTGGTGCGCTCGTCGATCAGCGCTTGCAGCTCCTTTTCGATGTGCAGGCGGCCGCGCAGCAGCTCGGTGAGCGAGGTGCGGCCGATGATGTCGCGCAGCGCGGTCTGCGCGGCCCAGCTGACGGCCTGCCGGTAGTCCTGCACCTCCAGCGCGGCCTTTTCCGGGTCGTACACGGTCCAGAAGAGAACGGCGTCCACGTTCACCGGCACGGCGTCGCTGGTCAGCGTCTGCTCGGCGGCGAACGGCGTCGTGACGGTGCGCTGGTCTATCCACGCCGCCACCGTGTGCACGCCGGGCACGACCCAGAACACGCCGGGGCCGCGCATTCCCACGTAGCGCCCGAACTTGAGCACCACGGCGCGCTCCCACTGGTTGGCGATCTTGGGGGAGAACATGGCCACCGCGCCGATCACCGCGCCCGCGATGGCGGCCGTGACGCTCCCCGTGGCGGCGGCGGTGGCGATGCCCGCGGCGGTGGGGCCGGCGAGCGCGAGCGTGGCCAGCACGTTTCCGCGCGGCGCCTTGACCTCGGGCGCGATCACGCCCGCGCTGTTGGCCTTGAACGGAACCAGGTCGGTTGCCATGGAAGTACTCCCTTGGGGGTTAGGGCGTGCGCCGGCTGTGCAGGTGGATGATGACGTCGTCCAGCGAGAACCCCAGCTCCGCCGCCTGGCGCAGGAACGTGTCCTCGATGGCGCACAACTCGTCGTACAGCTCTTCGCGGCGAATGTCCTCAGGCGACGCCCGCACTACGACGCCCACCCCGCCCACGGTTTCGAGTACCTGCTGCCGCTCGAGCTCGGCGTAGGCGCGGGCTACGGCGTTGGCCCCCACGCGCAGGTCCACCGCCAGCTGCCGCACCGTCGGCATGGGCTGTCCCGCCGTCAGCAGGCCCGCCCCCAGCGCCGAGCGCACGGTACGGACGATCTGCGCCTCGGCGGGCGTGGGGTCGCTCGGGTCGATGTGGAACATGCGGTCCGGTCTGCGCGGGCGGTGAATGAAGGGATGCGCGACGAATGGCGGCGCGTCAAGGCGCTTCGCGCACGATCTGTTTCTTTCGCGGAACACTCAGCCGTACCGGAAAGTCGCTCGCCGCGGCTGTCATTTCGAAGGAGGCGCCGCGTGATCTTTGCCGGTGCAGGAACCCGTGGCGCCGACTGAGAAATCTACCCGCCCGGGCAGGTGCCACGCCCCGCTCGACGCCCCTCGCCCGGATCTCTTTCCAGGGGGAGCACCCTCAAGGAACTTCATGGTGCACAACGCCTTCTGCGCGACCGCAAGGACCTTTTCCGCGAAGCAACGTCCCGGTCCCTCTCACCAACGCGAGCCTGTCGCTTTGCCGGCAAGGTCCTTCGGTCGCCGCCGTAGATCGTGCATCGACAAGGACTTGCGCGGCGGCTCCCTCAGGATGACGTCGTGCCGGGGAGAAATCTTCACACCCTCTCACAAACCGCGCATCAGGTGGTCCGGGCAGCATGCCCTGGTGACGCTCCGGAAGCCTTGTGCCGCATCCACGCTTCGCAAAGAAGTTCGGATGCTTCCCTGCCGCGCTCCGTCCCGTCTGCCGTTCCGATCCGACGCGCCGTGTCCCGGCTCGTCGGCGGGCGCCATGCCATTGCAGACACGCCCATCACTCGATCACGCCATCATCCAGTTCGCCCTCCGCCGGCCGCTGGCCGGTGGCGGCCCAGGTGCGCAGGGCGTCGAAGGCGGCGCCCACCTGCGCGGGGGTGAAGTTGCAGTGGCCGTCCGCGATCACGTACGCCGCGGCGAAGCGGTCCTCCGTCCCCGCCAGCTGGGCGATGGTGCGGTAGCGGTCCATCTGCTCGGGCGGCACGGTGGCGTCGTACGTGGTGTGGACGGCGAACACGGGGTCGGCGATGCGGCCGGTCGGCGTGTAGTGCGCGCGGAGGTAGTCGACGGCCGCGGGATCGGCGGCGTAGCGGCGGACGCCGCGCGCGCTGGCGGTGTCGTTCCCCAGGCCGCGGTAGACGGTGCCGCGGTTGTCGAACGGATTGCCGCCGGCGCGGTCTTCCATCTCCCGGAAGATGGTCGCGAGGAACCAGACCAGGCTGGGGATGCTGCGCGGCCGCAGCGCGAAGCGGCTCGCCAGCCGCTCCGCCGCCTCCGGATTGGCGCGGACGGCGGCCACGATGCGATCGCGCTCCGGGGCAGGCGCGGCGGGCAGGTCCACCAGCCCGCGCGGCGACGTGGTGAGGACGCCGGGATAGAGATAGTCGAAGGAGACGAGCAGGTCGAACATCCACCGCGCCCACTCCAGCGACGGGCTCAGGATGCCGCAGAGCGGGAGGGCGCCGTCGTACTCGGCCGGGCGGCCTTCGATGGTGGCGAGCGTGATCAATCCGCCCATGGAGTGCCCGGTCACGAAGGTGCTGTCCGGCCGGCCGTAGCGGGCGATGAAGCGGCGGCGCAGCGCCTCGGTGTCGTCGATCCCCTCGCGCACGGCCCACCCCTGCGCGCGGTACCACGACTGCGCGAACGCAAACCCGCGCGAGGTGAACGCCTCGCGGAACCGCGCGTGCCGCGGCGCCAGCGGCTCGAAGGGCGTGCCGATGATCTCGTAGCCGTGCGTGTACATCACCAGCCCGCCGTTCCACCCGGCCGGGATCTCGATGCGGTACGGCGCGCCCGCGATGGTGCCGGTGTCGACGACGGTCCGGGTGAAGCGGGCGGGCACGGCGCGCGGGGTGGCGGACGCGCAGGCGGCGCAGAGCGCGGTCAGCGCGAGGAGAAGGCGGTGCGGGTGCATGTCTGCGGAACGAGGGCGGCGGGCGCGGGATGGATGCGCGGGAGGATAGCGCGCCGCCGGGGGGCGGGGCAATCCGCCGCCTACTCTTCGGCGTGGTCCTCGCCCAGGGCCAGGGTGCGCAGCGCGGCGCGGCGCCGCACGTCCATCGACGCGTTGTCCAGCGCCTCGATGCCCTCCATGGTGAATCCCTCCGCGGGGTCGAAGCCCAGGCTGGCCATCAGCTCACGGATGTAATCTTCCTCCAGCCCGCGGTCGCGGATGCGCTGCCCGATCTCGTCGTCCGTCAGCATCTCGGCGTCTCCCTTGTTCGATGAACGTCACCGTACACCGCGTTTTCCGGGCCGTGCCACGGGACAGGAGGTGAGGGGGTGAAAGGGGAGAAGGGGTGACCTGCTCTGGCAGGCGGACGGCGCGGGGTCCGCCCCTTCCGGGCTCGTAAACCGCGGCTGGCCCAAGGCCCCCCGGCCCCTCCCCGCTCGTTCTTCGCGGAGAGGGGAGAATTCGACCGCGCTTCCCGAGGTGCGTCGTACCTCCCTCCCCCGCGCAGTTTGCGGGGGAGGGACGGGGAGGGGGGCGCCGCGGACGCAGCGAGCCGCCCGTCCAAGCGCCCGGATCCCGCGGCTACAGTCCGCGAAGGCGGACTTTGCGCCTTTCCCGCGGCGAATTCATTCGCTCCCGGGAGCGGATCGCGCCCACGCCCACGGACGCCGC